>JAISRQ010000133.1 GCA_031273545.1 Holosporales bacterium | reverse complement strand
AAGTTGGACGTAATTGGCGTCGCAATAATGTCGCCCGACGGGTTAGCCATCAAACCGCGCATTCCGGCCAGCTGCTTCATCTGAGCAATGGAACCTCTAGCCTTCGAATCCATCATCATATACACGGAGTTCGGCTGAGCCCCTGGCTCAACAGCAGACAACGCCGACGTCATGAATTTTGCGATTCTATCAGTACACGCATCCCACGCGTCAATTACCTTGTTATATTTTTCTCGTTCAGTAATTAACCCGTCAAGATATTGCTGTTCATAATCAGACACTAAAGATTTACTTGCTCCAACTAATTCGGCCTTTTCTTTTGGCACAACCAAATCGTCCTTTCCAAAGGAAATGGACCCCTTAGTCATATACGAGAAACCAAGCGTCATTAATTTATCCGCGAAAATAACAGTCTGCTTTCCGCCACAGAACCTATGAATTAAATCAATAAGTTTGCCTACATCCGTGGATATCAGTTTTTTATTTATTAATTCAAAAGAGATCTTCGGGTGCCGCGGCACAATCTGCCACAAAAGAACACGCCCAGGAGTCGTATCATAGCGCTGATAATGTTCCTCGCCATTTTCGTCCTTAATCTTAATTCTGCACATTATTTTCGAGTGAATGCTTATAGTCTTATTAAACAACGCATATTCTATCTCGCCAATATCCCCAAAGATCATCCCCTCGCCAGGCATACTATCCACAGAAATAGTAAGATAATATAGCCCAAGAATAATATCTTGTGACGGAACAATAATTGGCTTTCCATTTGACGGATTCAATATGTTATTTGTCGACATCATCAACGCGCGACATTCCAACTGCGACTCCATGGACAAAGGCACATGCACAGCCATTTGGTCTCCGTCGAAGTCCGCGTTAAACGCCGTACAAACCAAAGGATGAAGCTGAATAGCCTTCCCCTCGATGAGCACAGGCTCAAATGCCTGAATACCAAGCCTATGTAGCGTAGGTGCGCGGTTCAGCAAAACAGGATGCTCGCGAATCACCTCTTCAAGGACATCCCAAACCTCAGGACGCTCCTTCTCAACCATGCGCTTCGCCGACTTAAGTGTATTCGCCAAGCCACAGCGCTCCAAACGCGAATACACAAACGGCCTAAACAGCTCCAACGCCATCCGCTTTGGAAGTCCACACTGATGCAACTTCAGCCCAGGCCCAACGATAATCACAGAACGCCCAGAATAGTCGACACGTTTTCCAAGCAAGTTCTGACGGAAGCGCCCATGTTTTCCTTTTAACATGTCCGACAGCGATTTCAGCGGTCGCTTATTACTCCCAGAAATAGCCCGTCCACGACGTCCATTATCAAAAAGCGCATCCACAGACTCTTGCAACATTCGTTTCTCATTTCGGACAATAACGTCCGGAGCCCTGAGTTCGAGTAAACGCTTCAAACGATTATTCCGGTTTATGACACGGCGATATAGGTCATTCAAATCACTGGTAGCAAAACGCCCCCCATCCAAAGGAACCAATGGACGAAGCTCCGGCGGAATAACAGGAATCACATCCAAGATAAGGTACTCCGGCTTTGTCCCAGAATCAGCAAACGCCTCAAGCAATTTTATGCGTTTAATCAGCTTTTTCCTCCGAATTTCGGAAACTTGCTCATCCATCTCTATGCGCATTGCAATGACATCATTCACAGGGTCAATTGCTTGAAGTAACACCTTCAGCGCCTCTGCCCCAATGCCCACAAGAATAGCATCCTCTCCGTACTCGTCTTGGACTTTTTGAACGTCTTCTTCGCTCAATAACTGATACTTCTGAAACGGTGTAAGTCCTGGATCGATAACAACATAACTTTCAAAATACAGGATCTTCTCTATGTCTTTCAAAGTCATGTCTAATAATACGCCAATACGGCTAGGCAAAGACTTTGTAAACCAGATATGCGCCACCGGAGATACCAAGTCGATATGCCCCATGCGCTCTCTTCTAATTTTACTTTGCGTAACTTCGACTCCGCATTTTTCGCAAACAATCCCCCGGTATTTCATGCGCTTATATTTCCCGCATAAACATTCGTAGTCCTTGATTGGTCCAAAAATCCTTGCGCAAAAAAGACCATCTCGCTCTGGCTTGAATGTCCTATAATTGATCGTTTCCGGCTTTTTTACTTCACCAAAGGACCACGATCGTATTTTCTCCGGACTGGCAATTGATATGCGAATTTTATCAAAACTTGTCGGAATCTCTCCGCGCTCGGACGTCTTTGCTCCATGATATGCCATGCTGTATTTCTCCTTAATTGGTCCCGAATAACCTGCATTCAACACACGAATACAGGTTACATTCCACTATAATACGAATGAATGTGCTATTCTACTTACACGAAATCCATATTCAATCCAAGCGACCTCAATTCCTTCACCAACACATTAAACGATTCAGGAATGCCCGCCTCAGTCTTATCCTCACCGCGAACGATCGCCTCATATGTCTTCATGCGCCCAGTAACGTCGTCCGATTTAACGGTAAGCATTTCCTGCAACGTATACGCAGCCCCGTACGCTTCCAATCCCCAGACTTCCATTTCTCCGAACCGTTGTCCTCCAAACTGCGCCTTTCCGCCCAATGGCTGCTGAGTCACCAAGCTGTACGGCCCAATTGAACGCGCGTGGATCTTATCATCTACCAAGTGGTGCAGCTTCAATATATAGATCTGCCCAACGGTAACCTTTCTATCGAACGCCTCCCCGGTTAGACCGTTATACAATTGAACCTGACCGGATGAATCCAAACCGGTCTCGATCAACTGATTGTCAATATCCTCCAAGGTCGCCCCATCAAACACCGGAGTAGCCATTGGAACCCCATCTTTAAGATGTGCCGCCAACTCAAGAATCTCTGCATCCGCCAGCTTCTTAATGTCCTTCTTATCCGCTGTCTTGCTATAGCATGCCTCAATCACTTCGCGCAGATCATCCAACCGCGCCTTATTCTGACGGTACTTACGTAGCACGTCGTCTATCTTGCGTCCAAGTTCTGCCGCTGCTGCACCCAAGTGAGTCTCCAAGATTTGCCCCACGTTCATACGAGACGGCACACCAAGCGGGTTCAAAATGATATCAATCGGCGTACCATCTTCCTTATATGGCATATCCTCAAGAGGAACGATCTTCGACACGACACCCTTGTTTCCGTGACGCCCTGCCATCTTGTCTCCAGGTTGAAGCTTCCTCTTCGAAGCGATAAACACCTTAACAAGCTTAAGCACGCCAGGCTGTAAATCATCCCCCCGACGAAGACGCTCAACCTTGTTCTCAAATAGCTTTTGCAGTTTCCGTTGCCGCTCGTCCAATTGCTCCTTTAATGATGCAATATTCTGCATTACCTCAACGTTTTCTACTACGATTTGATTCCACTGATGTTTACTTAACGAATCGAGCATTTTCTCTGTGACAATACTTCCTTCCGCCAATCCACCCGGCCCACGTACAACCGTTTCCTTAATCAAGTACTCACGAACATGTTGGAAATACGCCTTTTGAAGAATCTCCAACTCTGCATTCTTTTCCATGGACATGCGCTCTACTTCTTGGCGCTCAATAGCCAACATACGCTCATCCCTGTCAACGCCACGACGAGACAAGATACGAACGTCCACCACGATCCCTGAAACCCCAGGAGGCACACGCAACGAGCTATCCCTGACCTCTGACGCCTTCTCTCCAAAAATCGCCCGAAGCAACTTTTCTTCCGGGGTCATTGGCGTCTCCCCCTTTGGAGTCACCTTCCCCACCAAAATGTCACCAGGAACGACCTCCGTCCCAATCGCCACAATTCCAGTTTCGTCCAAATTGCGGAGCGACTCTTCGCTTACATTTGGAATATCTCTCGTAATCTCTTCGTTCCCAAGCTTTGTGTCGCGCGCCATCGTTTCGAAGCCATCAATATGGATCGACGTAAAGATGTCGTCTTGAACAATGCGCTCTGACATGACAATTGAGTCTTCGAAGTTATACCCTTGCCAAGACATGAACGCGACCTGAACGTTGCGCCCAAGAGCCAGCTCTCCCATATCTGTACATGGGCCGTCCGCAATTATATCACCTTTTCCAACTATATCTCCCTTTTTGACGAGCGGCCTTTGGTTTACACAAGTACTCATATTAGAGCCTTGGAATTTTATTAGGTTATATATATCGACACCAACTCCGCCCTCTTGTTTGGCTGCAGTCGCATTTACATGTACGACAATCCTGTTGCCATCCACCTGGTCCACAATACCAGGGCGACGCGCGACAACCACAGCGCCAGAATCCTTGGCAACGACACGCTCCATTCCTGTTCCAACAAGCGGCGCCTTATTTCGCAATAATGGCACGGCTTGGCGTTGCATGTTCGACCCCATCAAAGCACGGCTTGCGTCGTCATTTTCCAAGAACGGGATCAACGCTGCGGCGACTGAGACGAGCTGCTGAGGCGACACATCCACCAGCGTAATCTCTGAACGAGCAAATGTGCCGTACTCGCCATTTTTCCGACAAGTCAAGTATTCTTCAACCAATACGCCATCTTTGTCGATCTCATACGTCGCTTGCCCTATGGTATGTTTCCATTCCTCCATAGCGGTTATATACACGACCTCATCCGTAACCTTTCCGTTTTCGACTTTTCTATACGGACTCTCAATAAATCCATATTTGTTTATTTGTGCATAAGTTGCTAATGAGTTAATTAACCCGATATTTGGACCTTCAGGAGTTTCAATCGGACAAATTCGCCCATAGTGCGTTGGGTGGACGTCTCGAACCTCGAACCCCGCACGTTCACGCGACAAACCTCCTGGCCCCAAAGCAGAGAGACGGCGCTTGTGCGTAATCTCAGAAAGGGGGTTTGTCTGATCCATGAACTGAGAAAGCTGGGATGCACCAAAGAACTCCCGAATCGTAGAAATAAGCGGCTTCGCGTTCACTAAATCATGCGGCATGGTGTTATCGACATCAAGGCTACCAATGCGCTCTTTTATGGTTCGCTCCATTCGAAGCAAGCCTATGCGGAATTGGTTCTCCATTAACTCGCCAACGCAGCGTACACGACGGTTGCCAAGGTTATCGATATCGTCAATGTCGCCCTTACCTTCCTTCAAATCTAGTAATATTTTTATGATCTGTATAATGTCGTCCTTCTGGAGTACACGTACAGTATCCGGCGTTGAAATACCTAAGCGCGCATTAATCTTTACGCGTCCCACCGAAGACAGGTCATACCGCTCACTGTTGAAGAACAGATTGTGCAGGATATATTCGCCGCTCTCGGCCGAAGGTGGCTCCCCTGGACGCATAACTCTGCATATTTCGATAAGCGCATCCTCGCGGTTGCAACACTTATCTGCAGCCAGCGTTTGAATCAAATATGGCTCCACCCCAGAGTTACCTGAGTAAACTGTGTCAATTGATGTAATCCCCAGGCCATCAAAGAATTCCAATACCTCGGAGTTAATAACGCTTCCGGCTTCAATAAAAATTTCACCAGTTCGTTCATCAATAAAATCGCAAACAATGTACTTTCCGTGCAAATACTCAGGAGATACAGATAATTCTTGTACACCATCGCTTACTAGTTTGCTAATCATTCTCGGAGTTAACTTCACACCAGCATCAATCAGCGTTACTCCAGACTTCGCGTCTAACAATGCGAACTCTGTCCTTACCCCTTTCCACTGACTTGGAACAAAATCAAAGACATAGCGCTCCCCTTGTTTCCGATATGTAACCACCTGATAAAACGAACGAAGGATCTCTTCTACCGACATCCCTGTAATATCTTGGTCTTGGATTTTACTTCCTTTTTCTTGTCGAAGTCTCTCTGTATCTTCGCTATCCAACGCCATCAACAATGTCGACAGCAACATCTTCCTACGCCTGTCTATGCGTGCAAGAATCAAGTCTTTGGAATCAAACTCTATGTCAAGCCACGAGCCCCTGTATGGCACTACGCGAGCCGCATATAGCAACTTTCCAAATGCGCTATTTTTCCCATGATCATGGTCAAAGAACACACCAGGGCTCCTGTGCATCTGAGATACGATTACGCGCTCAATACCGTTTATGATAAACGTACCACGGTCCGTCATTACAGGCGGGTCCCCAAGGTAAACATCTTGTTCCTTTATGTCCTTTACGGACCTCTTTTGCGTAACTTCGTCGACTTCCCAAACGATCAGCCGGAACGTGACCTTCAGTGCGGACGTATAGCTCAGCCCACGCCGCAAACACTCTGTTTCGTCAGACTCTGGCTCTTCTAAATGATACCCCTGGAATTGAATTTCAGCCCGACCTGAAGTGTCACCGATTGGGAATATCGACTGAAGAACCTCATTCAACCCCACATTTAGCCTCTTCTTTTGAGGAACATTGGCTTGAAGAAATGCACTATACGATGCTTTCTGTAACATAATCAAGCTTGGCGGAGGGATCAGCTCTTCTACTCGTCCAAAAGACTTCCGAAAACGCTTCCGCTCTGTATACGACCTCACAACCATTGACTCTATCTCCTACGTGACAAATACAACAAACGCACGACCAACCTATGCACACCCAACTCCCCAAAACGAGGGATCCGGGTGAGAGCGACGCTCCCCTCCCCAGATTTTATCCCCACATTCATAGGGGCCCTCTGTTGGCAACTACACCTTTTCTTCGCAGTTCATTTTTTCAAAACAACAAAAAGAGCGTACGATCCCCCCCCTGTACCGTGACGCCCCCTATTTTCTAAGCGAAATACTTGAAATTGCATATTCAATACTTTCGCTATTATTTCACCGAAACTTTTGCTCCGGCTTCTTCTAATTTCTTCTTCAACTTATCCGCTTCGTCCTTTGGAACTCCGCCCTTCACCAGCTTCGGAGCTCCTTCGACAAGGTCCTTAGCCTCTTTCAATCCAAGCCCAGTAATTGCACGGACTTCCTTAATTGCGTTAATCTTGTTGGCGCCAGCATCGTCTAACCATACGTCAAACTCTGTTTGGACCTCTGCCTCTGCAGCGGCTGGTGCGGCTGCGACTGCTACGGCAGCTGCTGCGCTAACGCCCCAGTGCTCTTCCAGCAACTTAGACAACTCTGCCGCTTCTAGTACGGTGAGATTTGACAATTCTTCTACGATTTTTTTTAAATCTGCCATCTTATACTCCTTCAATTATACTGTAATAATATTCGTGTCGTTAAACTCTAGCGGCCAATACGCGTGCCACCCGGCCCATAGGCTCCTTGACTGTGCGAACAATCTTGGTAGCCGGAGCTTGAATCACCCCAACAATCTTGGAGCGAAGCTCGTTCAACGACGGCAACTTCGCCAATGCTAGCACAGATGCCGCATTTAGCAGCTGTCCATTCATCCATGCGCCGACAATTTGAATCTTTCCCTCGTGACTTTCCGCGAATTTAGAAACAACCTTTGCCGCACTAATAGGGTCCGGGGAAAACGCTAACGCAGTCGGACCAGAAAGCATGGGCCTTAACCCCTCATGCTCTGTTCCCGTAACCGCGATGTTTAATAACGTGTTCTTCAGCACTTTATACAGAGCCCCTTCGCTGCGCATGTCACGACGCAGCTGAGTAGACTCAGCAACAGTTACTTTTTGTTGTTTCACAACAACAATTAAAGACTTCCCGCGAAGACTATTGCGCATATCAGAAATACACTGCTCTTTTTGCAATTTATTCATACTACACACCTTCGTTCATAAAAAAAACAGACGAGACACTGGCTTCCCCAATATCCCCAAGAACAGCTGAGAGTGCTACAAGAATAATACCGCTCATAATAGTTCCTCCTACTGTCTGTGTGGGCAGCTATACCATTAAACATCGCCAACCTGCCTTGGGACGCTAGCTCGGGGGGCTTCCCCTCCTCACATCACGTGACCAAACGTCGTTCGCTCCGAACCCACAGTCTTTGACCTTACCACCCCCCTGTCATCAGGAAGGTTTTAATACGGAAGACCGCATTAAACTCAAGCGGCTGCACAAAAAATGCAGCCATTAACTATTTATAACGCAAACATAACCCCGGCGCCCATTGTTGAGCTAAGCGTCATCTTCTTAATAAAGCTTCCCTTTGCTGCAGCTGGGCGCTCCTTTTGAATGGCGTTAACCAAGAATTGGATATTTTCTTCCAATGACGCAGCATCAAAACTAGCCTTCCCAACGCCTACGTGAACGATCCCGCCTTTTTCTGACCGGAACTCGACCTGCCCGCCCTTAACGGCCTTGACCGCAGCAGCAACGTTCGTGCTCACGGTCCCCGTCTTTGGACTCGGCATCAACCCGCGAGGTCCAAGAATCTTCGCTACGCGGCCGACCAGTGCCATCATATCTGGAGAGGCGACACACCTGTCGAAATTTAGCTCTCCACGCTGCACAGCCTCGACCAGCTCCTCTGCACCGACTATATCTGCGCCAGCGGCTGTCGCTTCTTCTGCTTGCGTTCCACGAGCGAATACGGCCACCCTGTATGTTTTGCCGTTTCCATGAGGTAACTGCGCTGTACCGCGGACGTTTTGATCCGTCTTTTGGGCATCAATATTCAAATTAATCGCAAGCTCGATCGTTTCGTTAAATTTCGCTGTAGCGTTCCCTTTTACAAGAGCAACCGCTTCCGAAAGCGAATACGTCTTATCTTTGTCTATCGTGGCGTATACTTTCTTTAATCGCTTCCCAATCATATTTCCCCCTCCACTTGAATTCCGATAGAACGCGCAGACCCGACTAACATGCGACACGCAGCATCGATGTCATTGGCGTTTAGATCCTGCATCTTCTTTTGGGCAATCTCACGAACCTGATCCATGGTCAACTTGCCAACAAAGCCCCCACGACCTGTCGTAGAGGATCCTTTGGTTATCCCAGCCGCTTTTTTCAAGAAAAACGTATTTGGGGGGGATTTCATTATAAAAGTAAAGCTTTTATCCGAGTAAATGGTGATTACTACAGGAATAGGGGTTCCTGGTTCGATCTGTTGAGTTTGAGCGTTGAACGCTTTACAAAACTCCATTATATTTATTCCACGCGGACCAAGTACGGTTCCGATTGGAGGAGAAGGGTTCGCCTTCCCTGCAGCTACTTGTAACTTTACTAAGCCTGTTACTTTCTTGCTTTTTGGTGCCATGATTCCTCCTAGCTAATGCCAAAACAGAGTCCGTGGTGTGAGCTGGCAACTCTCCCACGCAATAATGTTTGATTATACATGAGAAATATGGAATGTACAACAACCCCCGTTTATTTTGGTGGTGGCTAGTTCATGATTTATCTGAGGCTCTGGTGAACTGCCGAAGCAAATTAGCCACCCGTATAGGCCGCAAAGGCGACGCACCACGAATAAGCCCGGGAAAGAGACGTCACACAAACCATCCACAACAAGCCGAAGAAAGAGGATTCCACAACAGACCATCCACGAACCGGAGAAAAAGCGCCACACACACCACAATAAGCCGAAAGAAGAGGTTTAACCTCAATCATCCACAATAAGCCTAAGAAAGAGGATTCCACACACACAATAAGCCGAGGAAAAAAGCTCCACCCCAACCATCCACCTTTTATCCTAACACGGAGAGTTTAACATAAAGTTAATGCTAAAAAACAGTAAATTTGCTATTAACGATTCCTTAACGTTTTTCTGATAGAATTTAAGGGTGGTGGTGGGGTGCGGCCTCCTTTTATTAGCTGTCGTTCGGCTCATCTTGGCGACCATTCGGCTCTTTTTTAGTGACCACCCTACTCATCCTTGCCCCCCAACACATCAGCTCACGCAAGACCTAAGTTCAAAACACAGGTGGACTTTTCATACCCATTATACTAAAAGAGAGATGCGTTACTAACATTAAGAGGTTTTTAATTATGAAATTAGGAAATTTACTCATCAGGACATGCATTCTTGCTGCAACATGTTTAAATCAACATACACACGCCAATCAGGACGCTAGGAAAACGATTATACTAGGTGGAATACAGTACACTAAAATAGGGGAAGGTTGTGCACACGCACTAGTCTTTAGAGGCGAAAGGTCCGACACACGCCCGGAAAATCACGTAGACATAGAGGGAGAAGAATTAACTGTCACAGATTTGACATTTGAGAGAAACTACCATCGCACTGTAAGCGAAGTAAATATTCTCATTCCAAGTTCGGTCACAACTATAACAAACGACGACCCTAGTCTACCAAGGGCCATCATCATGTTTGAGTCAGGTAGTAAATTGACGAAGATCGAACGCTTTACTTTTTGTAATACTCAAATATCAAAAATACGTATTCCTGCTAGCGTAAGACTAATAGACCATGGCTGTTTTTCTGGTTGTCACAATCTAAGAGAAATTATATTCGAAGAAGGAAGTAATATTACAAGTATAAATGTGAGTGAATTTAGAAAATGCACTGAGCTAAAAGAGATATGCATCCCCAAGTTCGTACAAATTCTGCGCGCATACTGTTTTAGCGAATGTGAAAAATTAGAACATGTCGAATTCAAAACGATACATAGCCTAGTTATATCGGACTACGCCTTTTTCAAATGTCCGAATTTAAAGAGTGTAGATATTCCTAACGGAGCCAAAAGGCTTGGACTCGGCTGCTTTTCATGGAGCGGATTAGAAAAGATTACATTTGGAGAGGATAGCCGACTCAAGTTCATCGATGAAGGAGCTTTTTGGAACTGTAACTTAGGTCAAATAAACATCCCTTCTAATGTTGAAGAAATTGGCGAGCGTTGCTTCGGCCAGTGTAAAGAACTAGAGCACGTAACCTTTGCTCCAAACAGTAAGCTCAAAAAGATAGGACAGATGGCCTTTGCCTATTGTGACAAATTAACCCAGATAACCTTCCCTGCAAGCGTAACGTCCTTACCTAGGCATTGTTTCGCTCTTTGCAAGAATTTGCAGTCCATTACGTTCGAAAGTTGCGAACCTATCTCTATAGACTTTCGCGCACTTATAGGTTGCCCAAGCCTAACGAAAATATTCGCGCCCGCAGGTGTTACAGTAGTAAACAAAATGAGATGTCGCAACGTATTTAGAATCAACTGTAATGATGATAAGTTAATTTTCGAAAAATAAATATATACCTAGGCCCCCAAAGATTGTGCGAAAGAAGGTAAAAATAGTAAGCATTTTACAGACCCAAAAAACCTGCAATCTTTTGGGGATTATACCCAGGTCCCCCAAAAAAATAAAGATCGCAAGCGTTCATTAAGAGAAACAGTCCGTAATTTTTTGGGATGTTGGAATGTAACGCCTAAAACAAAGATAAGTAAGATGTTTCAAAGGAATACCCAGGGCCGCCTCATGAAGGGTCTATAAGCCGGGTTCTGTCTAGGATTCTCATCCCTCTGTAGCTATTCATCTAGGCCTATTGTTACCAATACGCTCAAGCAGCCAACCCGGATCTCAAAGCGACAAACACGCTCTTTCTTACGAAAACGGACCTCTATTCGGCCTTGCTCCTAGTGGGGTTTACAATGCCACCTGTGTTACCACAAATGCGGTGCGCTCTTACCGCCCCTTTTCACCCTTACTGAAAAAAATTCCCAGCGGTATATTTTCTGTTGCACTTTCCCTAAGATTCGCGCCAAAGACTCGCGCCTAATGACTCGCCCCTCGCCGGACGTTATCCGGCACTACGTTTGTGTGGAGCCCGGACTTTCCTCTATGATCATTAATCACAGCAGCTACACGACCCTTCATACAACGGAGTATACGCTTATTTATATGCCCTACGTCAATATCTGTATCACGTTTTTGATAAAAATATATCGACATTGCGCTTTTTCGTGCGGTAAAACGCTGCTGATAAAATCAACCCTTGACTAATCAATAAGGTTACAAGAGACGTTCCACCATACGAAACTAACGGCAAAGGAATTCCCACAACAGGTAATAACCCAACCACCATAGCAATATTTATAATTGCGTATAACGAAAACGATATAGTCATCCCAGTAATTAATAGTCGAGCAAATTCATCCTTCAAAGATATAGACAATAAAAAGTTGAAAAAGATAAGAACAACATATAATCCGACTAAAAGTGTAATCCCAATAAACCCAAACTCTTCGCTAAGTAATGTAAATATAAAATCCGTATGCTTCTCCGGAAGAAAGTCAAGCGCGCCTTGAGTGCCTTTCATGAATCCTTTTCCCCAGAACCCTCCTGAGCCAATCGCTATCTTTGATTGAATAATATGATACCCGTTCCCTAATGGGTCTTTTTCTGGGTTTAAAAAGGTAAAAATCCTATTTTTTTGGTAATCGTGTAAGAATTGCCACAAAATGGGAAGGCTCGCGAAAAAGCCAGATAGGACCACTGCGACGATTCGCATACGCATTCCTGCAAAGAAAAACAAGACTCCGCTTCCGGCAAGCAACAGCAATGCAGTCCCCAAATCCGGTTGCTTCGTTGTAATAAAAACCGGAACAGCCACAAGAATAAATGGAATGAACAGCTTACGTATTTGTGATGATTCTGTTAGCGGCGCGTCACTAAACCGGCGAGCAAGCGCCATAACAAGTGCGATGCGCATTAATTCTGATGGCTGGAATTGGATCGAGGCCACCTTCAACCAGCGTTGCGCTCCCATGCCTATCGTGCCCAGAATTGCAGTCAAAGCAAGGGCACCTAAGGCAACAAAATAAATGATATACGCCAAGCTGTACCACATCTTAATCGGCGTAGATGCAGTAAGAATCATTATTGAAAAACCTAAAGCAAAATGAATTAATTGCTTTATGCACCAAGGCGAAAAACCATGACCAGCAGAATACAAAAGCACAAGGCTTATAAACACAATCGAAAATAAAACTAAAAAAAATAACGGCGAAATTCTTGCAATTTGGTCAAAGCAAAAGAACTGCTCTATTATTGTGAATATTTTAGAACGCCAACGCAGTTGTATTTTCATTTTGAACTATAGTCAATTTATACCTACCGGGGCCCCAAAAGATTGCGGACCAGAAACCTAAAAACAGCGGGCGCTCGTTTTCCCAAAACGTCTGTAATATTTTGGGAAGTGGATACCCCAAAAAAAAGGATATGAGCATCCCCTAGGGAGAGACTACAACAAATCACCGGGAAAAACCCAGCAAAAATCAATGGAAGGAACAACTAATTTTGTGCTGAATTTTTCACGTGAATACCACAATCCTCTCGGCGAGGGTTACGTTACTTCTTCTTTTCCTTTTTCTTTTTCTTCTTATCTTTCTTGCCTTTCTTGCCTTTCTTATCTTTTTTGCCTTTCTTTTTCTTCTTATCTTTCTTTTTCTTCTTATCTTTCTTGCCTTTCTTGCCTTTCTTACCTTTCTTCTTCTTTTTGTCTTTCTTTTTCTTTTTTTTCTTTCCTTTATCCTCATCATAATAAGAGGCTTCTTCGCTTTCTTCAGGTTGCTCTTCG
>JAISRQ010000094.1 GCA_031273545.1 Holosporales bacterium | reverse complement strand
GTTGATATTTACACATCCTCTGATAACTATTCGATCGGCGAACAGGTGGTTGGCGCTCTGGTTTCCAAGGTTGGAGGAAACGGTAGGCTTTTGCAAATCTATAATGACATAGGTTCCATGGATCGTAAACGCAAGGGCGGAGCGGCGGATATTATCGCTCAAAACCCTGGTATTTCAATTGGATATAACCTGGTTTATGCGTGGCCTGATTACTATGCAGACATCAAATCCAAGATGGAAGCCCTTATACTTTCAGATGGCACCAAAATCAACGGGATATTCGCGACTTTTGATGGCGTAGGCCTTGCGGCTTTACAGGCAGTGCGCGAAGCCGGCTTGGAAGCCCAGATACCTATCGTTGGCGTTGACGGCGAACCCGAAGCGCTCAACGAGATTGCAGATAAAAACAGTGCATACTATGCCACTGTCATACAGAGCTGGGATAATACCGCAGGCGTATGCGTCAACGAGATTTTTAACAAGCTAAATGGCGGAGAAATTTCCACCAGCCAGGTTTCCGTCCCGGGTATCCTGGTAACAAAGGAGAATATCGCAGCCATTAAAGCGTCAAATCCGGAGTTGTTTGAGTGAACTACCCAATAAAAAAAATGTTCAAATAGCGCATCCGATGTTTGCGTAGGGTGGCAAATTATAAACCTGAGATCCCGCGAAGCGTGGTCTCAGCTGCCCGCGCAAACGCGCTTCAATTTACAAAGACAAGAGGATGGCGAAATGGATCGAATCGCAGTGGAGCAGCTCATAAGACAGTACAAAAGTGACTTGTTTGATGCTGTGCTTCCGTTTTGGGTCAAGTATGGGTTTGATCGTGAAAACGGCGGGATCAATACTTGTCTGGATCGGAAAGGCAATGTTTTTTCCGCTGAAAAAAGCGTTTGGATGCAGGGACGCGGCGGCTGGCTGTTTTCCCATGTTTGTAATGTATTCGGTATGGATAGCCAATTCAGGGAAATGGCCGAGAGTGCTATTGAGTTCACAAAGAAGTATTGTATTGATCCAGGCGATGGACGGATGTATTTCTTGGTCAGTGCCAACGGAACCCCAATTCGGAAAAGAAGATATGTCTTTAGTGAGTATTTTTATATCATGGCAAACGCCGAATATTATGGCCTTAGTAGAGAGAAGAAATACCTGGATGAAGCAAGAAAATATTATAATTTGGTATATGAAATATGGAAGAATCCTGCAAAAGATCCATTCAAAATAACCCCCAAATTCCTTCTTTCCGCGCCCACCATGCGAGGGCTTGGTAATGATTTGGTACTGCTACTGGTCACAAGAACACTACGAGTCAATGACCCTGATAACCAAGCTGAATACAAGGATATAGAACGCTGTTTGATTGACTCGATTTTGCACTATCAATATAACGATGATTTAGGTACTCTTCTTGAGAGCGTCGGCCCGAACGGTGAATACATAAGCAATCTTTCCAGCGGCCGTATAGTTAACCCCGGGCATTGTCTGGAATGCGCCTGGTATTTGCTTCGAGAAGCCGAGGAGTTGCAGGATACATCGCTTGTAGAAGCGGTTGAAAATATTTATGATGGCGCTTTTCGATATGGATGGGATGAAAAATTCGGCGGTCTGCTGTATTTTATAGATGTAGGTGCATATCCTCCACAGGCGTATGAACACGATATGAAACTATGGTGGGTGCATGCCGAGGCTATCATCGCCGCGATTAAGCTATATCGGGTAACTGGCAAGGAAAAATACTGGAATGATTTTGTAAAACTGAATGAATATGTCAATAAACATTTTCGTGATGATGAATTCGGCGAATGGTACGGTTATTTGCGCCGGGATGGAAACTACACGGAACCTGTATGCAAGGGAAATTTATTCAAAGGTCCTTTTCATGTGCCACGCATGTACTGCGAGGTTTTATCTGAGCTGAGGAAACTCTGAACCAGTTCAATATCTAGAATATATTTGTGAAGGAGACGAAGTAATGAACGGTTTTCTGCAGGAAGTGTTAACACAGGCAAATTTACTAAAAAAGCTTCAGACCTTTTACCAGCACGGAGAAGGGATGTGCTTGATAGATGCTATCGGCGACACGTTTATGAAGAACAAAATGGACAAGGTTATACTTACCGGTATGGGGAGCTCACAGTATTCGTCGGATTGCGTTCGCAGCTATCTTACCCAGCATGGTGTTCCAGCTCTTTCCTTTAGCGCGCATGAGCTTTCCAGATATCAGTTCCAACACATCACTGAAAAGACGCTGGTCATTGCCATATCCCAATCCGGGAATTCGATGGAAGTTGTGGAGCTTGTCGAAAAGGCGAAAAAACTAACAACGGTTGTGGGAATTTACAACAGTGATATCTGCAAGCTTGAGGAAATGGTGGATTTCAAATTGCCTATCAATGCTGGCAAGGAGGTTTCCATAACTAGCAAAACTTTTGAGATCACCATGCTTATTTTAAATATCCTTGCCAGAAAACTTGTCGCTGAATTGAATGATGAATTCTGGAAACAAGTAATTGCGACGGTTGGATGGTGCTCTGAGTGGATCGCGAATTGGGAGACGCCTTCCCGATTGATGGTTGACTTTGCACAAGGAATAGAGCTTTTTGATTTGCTGGCAAACGATACATCGTTGGCTACTGCGAGACAATTGTCTTTGGCATATAGAGAAGGCTTACGTAATTGTGCCTCTGTGTGGGAATGCGCCGACTATGCACATGGGCAGTATCACAGCAGCAAAATGGGTGAACGATATCTGGCACAGATGTTTTTTCCGGTGTTCGAAGAGAATACGAAAGAAATGAAGCTGTTTGATTACATTTTGGATCATGGCGGAAAAGTGATGCTTTATACCGCCTCTGATATACTAGTAAGAGAACGTTTGCATGTGGTAAAAATGCCCGATTTACCAAGTACGCTCATGCCCTTGGCGGAGAGTATCGCAGCCGAGACATTTCTTGGATCGCTGTTTGGACCAAATTGGGTGAAAGATCACTAAGATCGTAACGAGATATTGATAGGGGGATTGTTTTGATCAGTGATGTTTCCAATATTATTGGAAGGCATAAGTTTAAGCCAGAAATCACAGCCGAAGCACTTTTGGAGCAAATGGATGCTGTCGGAATTGATAAAGCTGTTATAAGCTGTTAT
This sequence comes from Holosporales bacterium, assembly GCA_031273545.1. GTDB lineage: Bacteria > Pseudomonadota > Alphaproteobacteria > BNTO01 > BNTO01 > JAIRNK01. The sequence goes on along the minus strand of JAISRQ010000094.1, from coordinate 5,498 downwards.
GCGGAAAGCATAGATAATGAATATGTCTCTAGGGCAATCAAGAATTACCCGGACAGGTTCATCGGCTTATACACTGTGAATCCCTGGAATGACGGAGCTATGGGAGAACTGGAGGATGCGCTTGCAAACAAAGGTTTCAAGGGACTTTATATGAACCCGTTGCGACATGGATATATGCTTTGCGAACACGAGGTTTTTTATCCGTTGCTTGACGTTTGCAGAAAATATGATGCGGTTGTTTGGTGTCTGGGTGCGGCGGAGGTTTTTACAAGTCCGGTGTTTTTCAAGGCTATTGCGGAGGATTATCCCGATGTTAATATCATAATGGGTAGAATGGGGTTACAGTACGATAACGCCAGTGCAGTTGAAATCGCAAAGAACCACAGGAATGTTTATTTGGATACATCCGGAAGTATGGACTTTAACGCACACCGCGCTATGAAAATATCTGGAATAGACAAGGTGATGCTGGGAACAGGCACACCGGAATGCGGATACTTTGAGTTTGAGTTAATGAAGGTGCGCAACGCGGCAAGGGCGTTCCCCGATGGGGAGGATAAAGTGCTGTACAAAAACGCGGCCCGGGTTTTTCATTTTGAGGGGAGTGGCGATGATCGTTGATATGTTGACACATATAGGTATTCGAAAGGGCGAAAACTACACATTTGAATCTTTGTTGGAGCTTATGGACGAAGCGAGAATTGACAAGAGTATGATTTGTTCCCAGCTTGAGACTATAGACAACAATTACATTCATGAGTGTGCGTTGAAATATCCTAACAGGATTCTGGGTTTTGCTGTAATCAATCCTTGGGATATGGACGGGGAAGAGGAATTAGAACGTTGTTTTCGCGATTACAATTTTTATGGATTGAAAATGAATGCACTTCGTTTTGGTTACAGCGCTGACAGGCACAGTGTTCTGGATCCGTATTTTGATCTTTGCCGAAAATACCACAAGTGCGTGGTTTCCCACGGACAATCGGATTTATTTTCCATTCCTGACAAGTGGGCGGAGATGGCCAAGGCTTACCCGGATGTTCCTCTGATCCTGTTTCATATTGGCATTCCTTTGATGGCGGAGCGTTGTTGCCAGCTTGCAAAGGAAATCCCAAATTTTTATTTGAGTACCTGCGGCGCTTATGTACCCGCTATTAAAACTGCTTACGAAGTTGCTGGACCGGAAAAAATACTATTCTCAACCGATGCGCCTTTTGGCGCACCGTTACAAGAACTCGCCAAGGTGGAATATGTCTGCAAGAACCCTGTTCATTTGGATATGATAATGGGGGGAAACGCAAAGCGTTTACTTAATCTTTAGTGGGTAACGGGTAAGAGCATGGATATCAAATCAAGCATTATGTGGGAGTATATCGGGCAGGAAACTGAAGTTCTTTTAGAACAGCTTCGGTCACCACAGATGGATGTATTTGTACGAAAAAATGGTGGTGGACTGAATGGAGACGGACTAATAGGCAGCGGTCCGAAACCCGGTGGGCTACAGGCTGTGTATTTTGTTGCGCACGGAAGTTCTTTTAATGCGGCTGTTTGCGCTTTGGGCTACTTTGGCAAGGTGGCGGGAATCCGCTCCTACGCCTATACTCCTGGTAATTTTCTCACTGCTGGTAGCCCTATTGTCCTTGAAGATCCTAAGTCCACGCTGTTTGTCGCTATCAGCCAGACAGGGACAAGCTCAGGGGTCATTAAGGCTCTTGAATACACCGGGAAGTTGGGGTTTCAGACTCTTTCGATCACAGCGGCGCAGGGCTCGCCGCTTGATGCGAAAGCGGATGATACCCTTTATCTTTTTTGTGGCGAGGAAAACAGCAATGCGAAGACGAAGGGTTACAGCGCTACCCTCACGCTGCTATTAATGCTTGCGCTATCACTGGGTTCGATGAACGGAACTCTGAATGAAGCGCAAAAGCAAGCTGGTTTGGATGAGCTTACCAGCATGGTTGGGGCTATTCCTGAAGTTGCAAAAAAGACCTTTGAGTTTTGTAAAAAGGTAAAAATCGGGGAAACAATGTCCAATCTTTATGTCTTGGGTAGTGGTATCAACTTTGGGACGGCTCAGGAAGGCCAACTGAAACTTATGGAAACCATGTGCATGCCGACCATGTTCAATGACATAGGGGAGTTTTCCCATGGCATGCACAGGTCTATCGACGAAAAAAGCAACGTTTTACTGATCAAGAGCCTCGACGGCATGGGGGATAAAATTGAGGAGACTTATCAGTACTTGAAGGGAATTAGCAGCAGCGTGTGGATGATCGACGCTTGTGGTGAAGCTTGCAATAACATCAGTGAAGATATAAACCGCCTTTGTTTGCCTTTGTTTGCGGATACTCAGTCGGTGTTGCTTACAACTATGGCTGTGCAGATTATTTCTGTTTTTGCGCCGGAGTATAATGGTAACAATCCTAATCGAGATGCACATGATGATTTTACCTTGGTTGATGGAACTCGGCTTTAGGGGGTTGCGACAAGGTTTAGGGGTAAAGATAGGATTTGAGGCTTACTAAAATTATCCATAAAAATGGAAAGGAGTGTCGAGTTTTTTCTCGATGATTTCGTAACATGTATCGAATTGGAGTTGATCTGGGTGGAACTAATATTGCTGTTGGATTGGTGAACGATAGTTATGAGATCGTGGCGCAAATCAGTGTTCCCACTAATGCTCTGCAAGCTGTGGAAGGGGTTGTGGCTGGTATTGGTAATGCTATTGAGAGCGTTTTGGAAAAAGGTGGTTTGACCGGTTCGGATTGCATTGCAATTGGCGTGGGGGCGCCGGGTATCTGCGATACGGAACTTGGCATAGTGTCCCGAAGTTATAGCTTGTCTTGGAATAATGTACCGCTTGCCGCTATGCTGGAAGAGCGATTTCATCTGCCGGTGCATATCAATAACGATGCGAACTGCGCGGCGCTTGCCGAGGTGAAGGCTGGCATAGCGAAGGGCTACAAAAATGTGGTATTGGTGACTCTGGGGACTGGTATAGGTTCAGGTATCGTGATCAACGGTAGTATTTATTCCGGGTATTTGGGCAGCGGAGCAGAAATGGGTCATATGCTTTTGGACTATGGCGGCGAGCAGTGCTCATGCGGTCGTAAGGGCTGCTGGGACGCTTATGCTTCCTCAACGGCGTTAGTGGTTCAGGCAAAAAAGGCCGCTTTCTCGAGACCGGAGTCCAAGCTGAACACCTTGTCGCAAATCACCGGGCAAAGTGTATTTGAAGCGGCGGATCAGGGCGATGTCACAGCTATGGCCGTGATAAACAAATACTGTGAATATCTTGCCTTGGGCGTTTCCAACATTATCAACGTGCTGGCGCCTGAAATGATACTCATCGGCGGGGGAGTTAGCCATCAAGGTGAACGCATACTGGAACCGGTAAGGAAATACGCAAGGGAAAACTGTTTTGATAAAAGAGAAGAAGCAATGCCGTTCATAAAAATCGCAAGCATGGGGACCGAAGCAGGAATAATAGGCGCAGCAGTGCTTTAACCGGTACAAAACTCCTACCTGCTCTGATGATTGTAAACTACGGCGGTTTTGACCCACAAGTCCGGGCAAAGAAAGAAAATATCAGATGGCCTTTGCCGGAGGACATGACTGACCGTATTTTGGAACAGGCGCTGTTCGGGAAGCGGATCTTCAGTCAAGACCGTAAGATGCCTGACTTTGAATACCAGGAGTTTGCGGCGAAAAACAAAGCAACGCTCCGCATAGAGCACAAGCCCGGCGAGCGTATGGAGGTCGATTGGGCCGGTAACCGTGCCGGTCTCATTGACAATATCACCGGGAAACCGATTCCGGTTTATGTGTTCGTGGCCGCGCTTCCCTGCAGCGGATACGTTTATGCACAAGGATTCCTTGAGCGGCTTTACGGACGCCCCAGCCAGTACAGCACGGTAATTGAGTATATGCCCGAAAAACATCGCCGATACGCCGAATGGAACGCCCAACGATTCATCAGGTGGGCGTCCGAAATCGGCCCCAGTACCGAGCAGACGGTCAACGCCGTAATAGCGTCGCGGAAAGTGGAGCAGCAGAGCTATAAAACCTGTCTTGCCCTGCTCAAGCTCGCCGATTCGTATTCGGTGGCTCGCCTTGAAGCGGCCTGCGCGAAGGCCCTTGCCTATGCCCGTGTTTCCAGCTTCAAAAGTATCAGGGCTATCCTCAAAACCGAGAGCGACCGGCAAACAACCGCGCCGCTTCCCGCTCCGGATGAATCTTCCTCATCTTTTGCCTGTACCAGAGGGGCGGCATACTACGGAGGCAGCAACGATGGTGAATGAATCTACTCTTGCCAAACTTCATGACATGCGACTCTCCGCTATGGCTGACGCGTTTCGCTTACAGATGAAAGATCCGTCAATCGCGGATCTTCCCTTCGACGACCGCTTCGGCCTCCTGGTCGATACCGAATGGGACACCCGGAGAAACAACCGACTCAAACGGCTTATTCGCAATGCGGACTTCCCTATCTCGGGGGCCTGCATGGAGGATGTCGAATACTTAAGTGACCGCAATCTCGACAAAAGCCATCTGCGGCAGCTTGCCCTATGCTCGTATATCACGGAGAATCACCATATCATAATCCTTGGTGCTACAGGTGCAGACAAAACGTATTTGAGCTGCGCTCTGGGCATGGCGGCCTGCCGCATGTTCTACTCGGTAAAATATATCCGTCTGCCGGAACTGCTGGATGAACTTTCGGCCGCCAGGGGCAAGGGGCTGTTTCAGAAAGCAATACAGGCGTATAAAAAAGGCGACCTCCTTACCGTGATAGAATCGCGTTCCAGCCGTTCCACCGTATTTTCAAGTCAGTTTAACATTGCCGGTTGGCACGGGAAGATTTGCTTTGATCCTATTGCCGATGCCATCCTTGACCGCATCGTCCATAATTCTTACACCATTGATATTCAAGGCAAAGAATCTGTACGCAAACGCAACAGCCTCATTTAAAAATTTTTAAGATTGAATGGTCTCCGGGGTGGATCTCATCCCGGAGTCCTGGATCAGTTTTTTCCGGGCTGCTGGATCACTTTCTCCGGACTCGTGGGTCAAAATCGCCGTAGTTTACAGATGTTCCGTCCTCTCCTGGAGCGTTCCAATAGTGATAGAATGATCGACATTATGAAAGATTTTTACATAGGTCCTGAATTTTAATCAATTTATCAACCACCATATATAGCGTATTATTTTTTATTACACCATATGTAGTGTTTTCTCTTTTTCTAAAACCAGTGACTATATTAGTGGGGTGGCCTATGGTAACGACTTCTGGGTCGCCGTGGCGGTAGCGGCAAATTTGCCACCTCAAGCGACGGCGGTACCTGGGCCCAGCAGACCAGTAGCTTCGACAGTAGTGACTGGATTTACGACCGTAACATAAGGACCACACGGAAAACTCAGGACTTTTAGTTCGAAATCCCCGCTCTCCCCCGTATTGTCAATGCGTAAAAGGCGCGGTACAGTAATATATGCTCGAT
>JAISRQ010000124.1 GCA_031273545.1 Holosporales bacterium | reverse complement strand
CAGATATTATCCGGAATAACTATTTTTTCTAGATTAGAACATCCAATAAAACACCCATCAGGAATGCTATCCTGGGAGGCATTGCTTTCAATTATGACACGTTTTAATGCCGTGAATCGTCGAAATGGACTAACACCTAAATTACCCAATTTTACACCACTGGCTACGTGTATACACTCTATCCTCTCTGACAATGATTCGCAGTCGTTCACTGATCTAATGTACCCATGTTTGTTAGCCTCCTCCATGCTCCTATTAGAATCATGCCCCCAAGTCTTTGTTTCTTCGTCAAATCTCCAAACCTTAAACCCAGGGAAGATAACTTCACAACCATCGGGAGGATTACGATGCCGAAGGAAATCTTTCCCGAAAAGGCGTGATAGCATTCTATCACAAGTTAAATTACAGAGACGATTACACTCAGATAAATCTACTATTTTTAATCCAGATTCTGCAAACGCGTTATCACCAATGGTAGTGACACTAGATGGAATATTTATTTCCCGCAAAGATGTACACTCCCTAAACGCGCCACGATCAATGGTAGTGACACTAGGTGGAATATTTATTTCCCGCAAAGATGTACAACGATGAAAAGCGTAAGCACCAATGGTAGTTACGCGAGATGGAATATTTATTTCCCGCAGAGACGTACAACTATAAAACGCGCCACGATCAATGGTAGTTACGCGAGATGGAATATTTATTTTCTGCAAACAAGTACAACAACTAAACGCGTAAGCACCAATGGTAGTTACACTAGATGGAATATTTATTTCCCGCAAATATCTACAATAATAAAATGCGTCTACTGGGATTTCCCTAAGATTACCGGATAAGAGCACTGTTTCTAGGTGACGACATTCGCGAAAAGCTCCATCTTCTAGAGTATCTACACCAAGCACCAGAGTACGTAGATTAGGCCATTTTAGATACCAATTTGTGGAGAAACAAGGCTTTTGAAGAGGTCCACCTTCTATAACGAGGTATTCTAATCCGTATGGAAATATAAAGCTCCTATCTATTCTCACATTGCTGCGTATGTACAGCTTTTCGACAGAACCAGTACCTAATTCTCGAAGCTGATCTTCATTTCTAACAACAAAGAAAGATTTTTCTTCGGGGATTAAAATCTCGCGTCGAACTCGTTCAACCCAACTAGCTGCAGGTTTGGAGTAGTTGCAATAACCCCCTGCATTAAATAAACACGAGAAGAGTAGTATCTTCTTTAATCTTAATGTATCATTCATAAATAAATTCCGAAAAAATAAACTTGCCTATATTTACTATATACGAAAAGAGAACGTCATGTCATTCCACAATCGCTTACGTTTATGAAATCTGCAATATTTTGCGGATATCCGTTCTACCCCTTACATGTATTTGTATCGCAAATAAAGAAGACAGAATCCCCAAATCAATAGCATTTATTTACAGTTAATAAGTAGTTTCTTTTAAAATTGACGATTCACATAGCTCGTGGAATGGTAACTCCACTTCTGCGAGGAGTTGCTTCTTCTCCCTCGATTTGATAGTACTTAATGTGATATCTAGTTATTTTTACTACCCTCTTCTAATCATGTGTAGTTATTTTTTTTGGCATATACCGGGCCTCCAAAGATTGTGGGAAAGAAGATGAAAGATAATAAGTGTTTTACGGACAAAAAGATCCGCAATCATTTGGGGATTAGGTATACCGAGGTTCCTAAAGATTGCGAACTAGAAGTTGAAGAATCGTACGCGTTTGTTCACCTAATAAGTCCGTAGTCTTTTGGGGGGTATATTTTCCTCTTTTAATTGGAATGCAAACAGGTTTGAAACAGGAAGGCGCAAAGGGAGAAGTGATATGAAATTCAGTTATTCTTGGTTGAAAGATCATTTAGACACGAAATACACTGCAAAAGAAATCGCGGATAAGCTAAACGAAATAGGCTTTGAAGTAGAGGACATAGAAGACCAGAGCGTTCCCCTAAAGGACATAGTTGTTGCGCGAATTGATGCCGTAGAAAACCACCCAAACGCAGATAAGCTACACATATGTCGGGTGTTCGACGGGCACAGTGTCTTGCAAATCGTTTGTGGCGCCCAAAACGTCTACGGCGGCATGAAAACTGCCCTTGTTCACGTTGGAGGCTTTGTCCCAAAGTTTGCCGCCCCGCTTAAGGAAGCCAACATCCGCGGGGTCGTCAGCCAAGGGATGATGTGCTCGCACGATGAGCTTTGCTTGCCAACGGACTCGCACGAAGATGGCATAATGGACATAAAAACAGACGTCACTCCCGGGGATGCGTTAGCTCATGCCCTTGGGTTGGATGACCCCGTCTTCACCATAAGCATCACGCCAAACCGTGGTGATTGCTTTTCTGTTCGGGGAATTGCGCGGGAATTGGCCGCCGCAGGTATGGGAACCTTGAAGCCGCTTGCACAACGTTTTAGTGAGCTAGGTATTAAGCCGATAGATATGTGCACACTGAAACCACTAGCGTCTCCTTTTTCGGCTTCATGTTTAGGAAGTTCAGCAATCGCCCCAATCGATATATTTGTGGATACTCCAAATTGTCCATTCTTTATTGGTGCGGTTATTACTGGTTTGAATAATTCTTTCAGTCCTCTTTGGATTCAAAAGCGTTTAAGAGCTGCAGGGCAACGGCCGATTGATGCGCTTGTTGATGTCACGAATTTTTTGAACTTCGACATAGGACAACCATTACATGCTTATGATAGAACACATATACACGGGAATGTGCATGTTCGGCAAGCAAATGAGGGCGAGGAGCTTGTTTTGTTAAACGGCCAAAAGTGCGCTCTGTGTGAGGCGGATATGGTGATTGCGGATGACGAAAAGCCGTTGACATTGGCGGGCGTCATGGGCGGGGAGCAATCCGGTAGCTCCTTCGAAACTACCGACGCCTTCTTAGAGGCTGCATACTTTGACCCGATTGCCGTCACCCTGAGCGGCCAGCGACACATACTGCATAGCGAGTCCAGGACGCGTTTTGAGCGCGGGGTCGACCCAGAGATGACACCAGTAGCAATGGAATGGATGCTGGCGCTGGTTCAGCATATTTGTGGCGGGGAGATTGTTGGCTGCTCGCGCGTTAACTCCGTGCCAGTGGCGCCTAAACCTACGGTAACATTGCGGAAAGCGCGGCTACTTTCTCTCGGCGGCGACCCTTCGGCAGCGGAAGATACGGTTGCGGAAGATATATTGGAGCGCCTTGGTTTTGAGATAATTTCTTGCAACGAAGATCAGGTTTCCGTGGAGGTGCCGTCTTGGCGTCATGATGTGTCCATCGAAGCAGACTTGGTTGAAGAGGTGCTTCGGATGCGGGGGTATGCAAATTTGCCGATTCAGCCGCTCCCCATAAAGCTTGCTGTTACGGAAATTGATCCTGTGGCACGAATAAAAAATGTCCTTTGCAATCGGGGAATGGCCGAAGTATATACGTTGCCGTTTTTGAGCGAGGAGGAAACTAAGCTTTTCGAACTGACAAATGAGGAGAGTTTTGTCGAAATATTGAAGCCTTTGAATGCGGATATGGCTTTTTTGCAGAAATCGTTGGTATTGGCATTGCTTAAAATTGTGTCGTTTAACCAAAGTCGCAACTGTGCTGGGGGGGCAATTTTTGAAATAGAGTCCGTGTTTTCTCAGGTAAAAGGAAGTGTTTGCGAAGACAAGATGCTTTGTGGAATGCGGTTTGGCGAAACGGAGCGAAATTGGCTGAATCCATCAAGAAAGGCGGATATTTACGATGTGAAGGCAGATTTGCTTGATGTATTAGCTTTGTGCAAAATTGATTCGTACCAAATAAAAACAGACAATCTTCCGTCACATTATCATCCAACTCGGTCTGGTGTGGTTACGCGCGGGAAGGAGGTTCTTGGGTACTTCGGAGAGCTTCATCCTAAATTTATAAAAGAGCTAGATTTAAGTGGTCCAATTACGCTGTTTGAAATGTTTGTGACAGATAAACTTGTGGCGAAATTGGGAAAGGGTGTTTTGAAACCGTTTAATTATTCGAAGTTGCAGCCGATCACTCGGGATTTTGCATTTGTTGTGGACGAGTCATTACAGGCGAATAAACTGATTGAGTCAATAAAGAAAGTGGACGACTTAATTACTGTTGTTCGAATATTTGACGTGTACCAAGGGCAACATATCGAACAAGGGAAAAAATCTATTGCTGTGGAGGTGGTGTTCCAGCCACGACAGAGTACACTCACAGACGAGGCGATTCAATCTCTTAGTCAAAAAATAATTGCGGCAATAGAAAAAAATTGCGGCGGACATATTCGTGCGTAGAGGGGGCATAGCTTTGCTGGGCGTTATGACCGGGGCTCCCAAAGATTGCGAGCCAGAAAATGAGGAGTCGTAAACGCTTGACTGTCCCAATAACTCGCAATCATTTGGGGAATAGGTTTAGCTGTTTACTATTTAAATAATTAATGTGTGATACCATATGGATAATTTGCAAAAGCTTGAGTCTAATATAAAGTACAAGTTTAAAGATGAAGCACTTCTTCGCGCCGCCCTGCGTCACTCTAGCCTCTCCGCTAAGACCAGTGATAGCTCGAACCGAAGCTTTGACCGCTTAGAATTCCTTGGGGATCGCGTCCTTAACCTGACCGTCGCGGAGATCTTGTACAAGAATTTTCCAACAGAATCTGAAGGGGATTTGGCGCACAGGTATACGGCGCTTGTGTGCTTTGAAACGTGCTCCTTTGTGGCCAAAAATGTGCACTTGGATAAATATTTGAAGGTGGCGTCTGGGACATCGTTTGACGATTTGCGCATATTGTGTGATGCACTTGAGGCGGTGATCGGGGCAATGTTTTTGGATGGCGGGCTTGACCCTTGCAGGGGGTTTGTCGATACGCATTGGAAAGACTTATTTTTGAAGCCAGTTACGCCTCCGCAGGATCCAAAGTCTATGCTTCAAGAGATGATACAGTCCAAGGGGGGGAAGCTTCCTGAATATGTTGTGATGGAGAAGCGCGGGAGTGAGCATAATCCTGTGTTTTCGGTATCTGTTTATGTCGACGGCTGGGCCCCCGTGAAGGGGGTTGGGCAGTCGCGGAAGGCGGCGGAGAAGGATGCGGCGGCAAGGTTGCTGGAGCTGATGGGGGCGTAGGAGGGGGCGGCAGTGTGTGTTGCCCCAAATGTTGTGCACCATATTTACCATTGAGTAAACTTAGGTATATCAAAGCCTGGCGGAATTGCCGATTTTGGTACCCCTATGAAAGTATAGCTCCCGGCCTTATCGACAGTTAGCTTCGGCACGTTAAGTGTTGTTAGCTTGCCGCAATAACAAAACGCTCCTATGCCCGTAGCAGTTAATTCCGGCAAGGAAAGTGATTCTAACGCTGTGCAATAACAAAACGCCCAGTTCCCTGCATAAGTTAACTTAGGAAAGGAAAGTGATTTTAATCCTGAGCAGTTATCAAATGCATAGGCGCCGGCAGTGGTTAGTTTAGGAAATGATACTGATTTTAAGCCTGCACAATAATCAAATGCATAACTCCCAACAGTAGTAACGTCTTCAAAACCAACAAGTTCTTGGACAGACTTTGCCTTGTCTTCATTCGTATGTGCAAATGCACTAGCCTTTATTGATGGGCCCCATTGGGGGATTTCGAGATACTTGAGTTTCATTTCCGTTTTTGTAAGGTCTGATATCGCGTCTTGCACGTTCTCTGTCATCGTTCCAGCAAACATGTGAAGGCTTTCTAGATTCTTTAATTCCGAATAGATTAACCCCGTTGGAGTATAGTTTCCTACAATTATCGCGCGCGTAACTTGGTTCAGGGAAGCAGTTGTAACAGAAATGGAGGCTTTGTTGACTAATATCAACGTCGTCGAGTTGTACCAAATTGTTGGTATAGAGGTAAAGCCAATCATGAAGATAAGGGCTTTTGAATACCCGTCGCGCTCGTTAATGGCTGTGTTGCGTGCGGATGTCATTGAGTTAAGTTCGCCAACTATTGCCGTTACATTTGTTTTCGCTGCAGTCAAATCTGCTTTTATTTTATCAACATTATTTTTTACTTGTGTTCGGTAATCGGGAGTGGCTGGGCCAGACTCAATGCAAGAAGAAACAGAGCCAAGGAGAGTGATTGCTGTGGATAATTTTGAATTTTCTAAATCCGCAGTCGTCGTGGCGTGCAGGGCCGAAGAGAAAAGGATTGAGGCAAGTGATGATGCGATGAGGTTTAGTCTAGCGCTTTTTGGAGATGTACCAGCGCGTTTTAGAGGGAGTTGGGAAGCATGTTTAGTAAAATGCCGGAGAAAAATGAGGAGGTTTGGACGCAGCTCGCCCAAAAGTTCAGAGTCCGAGAGTCCGAGAGTCCGAGAGTCCGAGAGTCCGAGAGTCCGAGAGTCCGAGAGTCCGAGAGTCCGAGAGTCCGAGAGT
>JAISRQ010000061.1 GCA_031273545.1 Holosporales bacterium | reverse complement strand
TCAGCTGTATCCATCACTGGTAGCAATCATCAGGGAGCGTGTGCGTATTTTGCAATGATGCCAACTAAAGAAGACATGATAGGGTTTTGCTGGACTATCAACTGTGGAAATGTTATGGCTCCGTGGGGTGGGGTTGCTGCCCAGCTTGGTAACAATCCATTCGCAATTTCCATACCGTGTGGCAAGAGGCCTTCTATTGTCCTAGATATGGCGACCAGCGTGGTCGCAAAGGGCAAGATAGAATTGGCCAGGAAAACCAAAACGCCCATCCCGATAACATGGGCGTTGGATAAAGAAGGGAAACCAACATCAGACGCTGAAGCAGCTTATTGGGGTACTGTACAGCCTTTTGGCGGATATAAAGGTGTTGGCTTGACATTCGTTAATGCCATGATTTCAGCAGTTTTGTCCAATTCTAATTTTGGTGAAAATATGACTGATTTAGCGGAAGCTCCGGATATTCCCAACAACACAGGGCATCTGCTACAGGTTGTCAATATTGCAAGCATTACGGATGTAGCTGAGTTCAAAGAGCGCATGGACAATGCGGTTGATTACATCAAAAACGGAGTACGTGCCGATGGCATCGATGAGCTATATGTACCTGGGGAAATAGAGCACAATAATATGTTACGCCAAATCGAACAAGGAATCGTATATCCGGTGGAGGTGATTGAAGAAATTCAAACAATTTCAAGTAATTTAGGCGTTGATGTTGTTTTGTGAAATATTGCACAGAAAAATGGGGAAAGAAGCTTAAGGTATAAGCTAAATAAATATGCCGATACTTAACTTCTTATCCGAAAAATGCAAACGACCCGTGTGATTTAATTGAATGGAGGAAAAAATGGTGAACAGAAAATATCTTACAGCGATTTTTTTGTGCGTTGCATTTGCGGGAATGTCCATCATCAGCGTCAGTGATATATCTGAAGCTGCGTCTGGTGCTCCTTCTTCGGCAAATCCAATTATTATTCAGGTCGGGTATGAAAATGCGCCAGGAGAATTAATCGACAGAGCATGCCAGGAATGGCAGAAAAATTTGTCTGATATAAGCGCAGGCACCATGCAGATTCAGCTTTTCCCATCCAGCCAACTGGGTTCGAAAGATGAACTTTTGGACCAGATGATCGCAGGTTCAAATGTTGTAACATTGGTCAATGGAGGTATATTCGCAGACCGAGGAGTGGGTGATTTTGGTATAGTGTTTTCACCTTACCTGTTTTCCTCGTGGGAGGATGTCGAAAAGCTGACGGCTAGCGACTGGTGGAACGAACAGTGTTCGACAGCGGAAGGCCGGCACCTTAAAATACTTGCTCCATGGCATTATGGAAGTCGCCATACACTTACCAAGAGGCCTGTGAAATCACCCGCCGATCTCAAAGGGCTTAAAATTCGCGTGCCAAACAATACCTATCAAGTCAAGGGAATCCAGGCTGTTGGAGCTACCCCTACACCGATGCCGCTGACAGAGGTATACACCGCATTGCAGCAGGGGGTGATCGATGGTTTGGAGAATCCTCTTACAACTTTAGAAGGTGGCGCTTTTTATGAAGTTGCAAGCTATCTGATCCTAGATGGTCATATTTACGATGAAACCATGTGGACTTGTGGAACGGATTTTTTTAATTCTCTCTCTTCCGAACAGCAGAATTGGCTGATAGAATCAGCTAAGAAAGCTGGTTTGTATAATAATAACGAGCTGGAAGCTTCGAATCAGGCTGCTTTGGAACGGATGGTCTCGAATGGCGTGCAAGTCGTTGATTTCAACTTTTCTGAATTTCAAACGGCAGCCGCGCCATACTACGAAGATCCTGAATTGTTGGCCGGTTGGAGTCAAGGTTTAGTGGAAAAAGTCAAAACCATTCTGGGCAAATAGACACATTGGAGATAAAACCGGCAGTAGCGGATGTTTCGCTTCTGCCGGAATTGGCTTCGGATCTGAGGGGAAGAGCAATGAAAAAAATATTATTGTTTTTCAAGAATTTTGATCTAGCTATCTCCATATTCGCCATGACAGTAATTACAGGCAATTGTTTTATGGGAGTAATCATGCGCTATATATTTAATCGCCCTATAGTGTGGTTAGAAGAAATATCCATGGCACTCATAATATGGTCGGTGTTCTTTGCCGCAGGTTATGCGTTTCGCACCAATAACCACGTATCTGTGGAGTTATTGGTCGAATACTTGCCGAGAAAACTTCGTTGGATTATTGAAGTTTTTGTCTTTATCGTTGTTATTCTTACGCTGTGTTTTTTTGGTTTTACCAGCTTTAAACTTGTTGTTCATCTCTTTGACATTATGCGAGTTACAAATATTTTGAAAATCCCGTATTGGATAATTTACTTGCCTATACCCATAAGCTCTGTCTTGATGATAATCAATTATACACTGTCTTCCATTAAGGATGGTTATATCTTGGGCAGAAATTACGAGGAAGGAAGGGAAAAAATCTATGAATAACGGTGCCGTCATGGCTTCCGGCATAATTTTGTTGGTTTTGCTATTTTTGAGGGCACCTGTGTTTTGCGCGGTGTTTGCAAGCGGAGCAATTTATTGGCTTGCAAATATATCAAATGCTTCGTTGCCTCAAATTATTTTCGCGCAGCGCATTGTTTCCGGTGTTGAAAGTAACGCGCTTCTGGCTATTCCTTTTTTTGTGTGTTCCGGCGTCCTTATGAACTACACCGGCGTCACGGATCGTATCATGCATTTTTGTTCGATTGTGACAGGTAGGCGTGCCGGAGGGCTTGGTCATGTAAATGTGCTCTTGTCTACGCTCATGGGAGGGCTGTCCGGGTCAAATATGGCTGATGCGGCCATGGAGGCTAAAATGTTAGTTCCAGCCATGGAAGAACAGGGTTACACGAGAGGTTTCTCCTCTGCTCTGACTGCCGTATCCTCAATAATAACGCCACTGATTCCGCCGGGGATTGCCATGATTATTTACGGTTCCATCGCAGGAGTATCCATAGGTAAATTGTTCGTAGCCGGCATAGGCCCTGGCCTAATGATGTGTGTTATATTATTGTTTATAGTCTCACATATAGCGAAAAAGAACAATTATAAACCGATCCGAAGCGGGCGAATGTCGTTTAGAGATTTTTACATAGCGATTAAGTCGTCGCTTTTGCCTCTATGCCTTCCTGTCATTATTATTGGAGGCATTCGACTCGGAATTTTTACGCCGACTGAGGCCGGTGCTGTGGCTATATTCTATGCCATCTTTCTTGGTCTGTTATATCGCCAGCTTACTTTGAAAAATTTTTTAGGGGCGATGAAAGAAACAGTGTTGATAACCTCCTCAATCATGATCATTATAGGAGGCGCTTCTGCGATAGCATGGTTCTTGACAAAGGAGCGAATACCGCAACAAATTACGGAAAGTATTGTTTCTATGATTTCAAATAAGTGGATATTTTTAGTTTCAGTGGATTTATTTCTGATATTGGTGGGCATGTTCATCGAAGGTAACGCCGCCATGATCATTTTGGTTCCTTTATTGGTTCCGATAGCTCGCAGTTACGGTATCGACGATATACATTTTGCCATAGTGTTCATTTTTACCATGATTTGTGGAGGGATCACGCCTCCCATGGGCACATTGATGTTCTTGACCTGCGGTGTGGCCAAATGTCCGGTCAAAGAATTTATCAAAGAATGTGTGCCGTTTTATATCATGCTGGGTATATGCATCATTCTTTTGATTTTCTTCCCGATAATTTCAACTGGAATCGTGGGGCTTGTATATTGACGTTTTCATGTAGGCACTCCCTGAAACGTTAAAAAGCAAGCTACAAAAATGCGCATAAATCATCAAGCCGCTAGAACTCTCTTTATAATAAGTACTGCAAGTTTGAGCCATTAAGTTGGTGCTTATGCAACTTATGCCGAGGGTATCTGACTTTTGATGATTTCTGGTCTAAAATATACGCGCCTAGTTGTGATTATCCCTTCATCATCCTCCACAGCTTGCTTCTGCTGATTTGAAGGCGTCGCGCCGCTTTCGACTGATTCATTTCTTCTTCTTTTAGTATCATCATCGCGATATCTTTTGTGATGCCTTCGAGCGATTGATTTAAGTTTAAATCGTATCGCATTGGCTCCGGTTTTTGCCCGCCCTCCGCAGCCAAAGTTTCCGAGACGTCACTTGCCGATATATACGGCGTATCGCTCAACACGACAAGTTCCGTGAGGACTCTCTTGAGTTGATTTATATTGCGCTCCCAATGGTATTCCTGAAGCAACTCCATTGCCTCAGAAGTCACGCCTATCACTTGCTTTCCAGTGGCGGCGTTGATCTCGTTTATGTAGAGGCTACACAGGCTTGGGATATCCCCCGGGCGCTGTCTTAGAGGACGCAGGCCGAGGACAAGACAGGATAAATCGTGCCGAAGCTGGCTGCAGAAAGCATCATCCACCGATTCTCCGTGTCGGGTAACAAATGAAAAGATCACTCTATTTTTTTTACAGATATCGCTTTCCTTAAAATATTTTATAAGACGCGCTCTCAGAGAATGACTTAATTGATCCATATTTTTGATATAAATTGTCAGTTTTTCGTCGGCAAAAGGTGAATACTCATCGTCCAGCAACTGGTCCCATTTTTTTTCGGTTACCGTTTCGCAATCGATGGAGATCATCGGGTTGTCTCCCAGCTTGCTGTGAACGTAAATTGAATTAGCCGTTTTGTCCTTGCCCGTTCCACATTCCCCCATGAGCAGAATCGGAAAGTCGGATCTGCAATATTTTTCTATTATTCCGGTAACTCTACTGATCGAGTTGCTTTTGCTGAAAATGTTGTCGACATCCTCCAGGAGTTCCATTTTGTTTTGAAACACCACGCCTTGCCCGTCGTATATGCTCTGCCGGAGAGGGGAGTACGTTATGGAAAACGAGCAATATTTCGCTCCGCCAGCAGAAAAACTACGCCCCAAAAGAGCGATCAGGTTGCCATTGCCGTTCCTCCTGAGTATCTTTTTTTCCCCACTCTTTTGTACCTGTTGGATGTTTTTTTTCATAAAGGAGATCAACTCTTTATCTGATGTATTGGAGGTGGAAAATATCAGCTCGCCGTTTTCGCGAAATACGATAATCTCGTCCTTCATGGATCTCAGCAAGGAGTCCAGAAAATCTATTTTTTCCAAATTTTTCCGGCGGCCTTCGCAAATTTCGATTGCATGATCGAAGGCCGACTCTATGCTCTCCCCCCCGGAGGTGATGAGTATGCCATTGATCCCGGCGAGCTTCGCGTTGGTAATTGTCACCATATCGCCCAAGACTAGGGAACAACCTTGCTCTTTTAGCATTTCCAAACAGGAAGCCACTTCGTCCTGGCTTTTTATCGTTACTATGTCTATTTTATATTGCAGGAGGTCGCAGAGCAGTTTGGAGCATTTTGTAATGCTAGGAAACCCAACTATCGCAAACTTACCCTCGTAACTCTGGGCAAGTTTAATCGCCCTCAGGACGTCGTACACAGATAACGTCACCTCTGAAACAGGTATATCAGCTATTAATTTTATCATATCGGCAGTTCCGCCTCGCGACACAATCCCGGAAAAACCTCTCCCTTGATGTTCAAGCGCTATATCTACTCCAGCGGATAAATCGCCGACGAATATTTCGAGATCTATGTCGTTTCGGCGTTCGGCAATTCCCTGCATCAGTTCTTTCATTCCCGCGTATGGAGCAATGCCGAGAAGCTTCACCTTATTCATTCCGAGATACCCCCATATTATTGCTATTTCAGATAATTAATCAATTTAGATATCGTTTAAAAAACAAACAGCTAAAGATGTGATTGTTTTATTATAATACATTTTTCGAGCCGTTTTTTCTTGTCATCTATAAAACTCTCTATATTATTACACATGAACCATCCAAAAAAGCGAAAAGGGTTCGAAGCATTGTGGAGGTGTTTGAAAAATGAAGCCTGTCATAGGCATCACGATGGGTGATCCCGCTGGAATTGGGTCAGAGATAGCCGTTAAGGCACTGTCTAAGGAAGAGATATATGAAAACTGCGTTCCCATCGTAATCGGGGATCACGAGGCGCTTAAAGACGCAGATAGATTCTGCGGAACGAATTTCATGCTGCATAAGATCAACCATGTTTCAGAGGCCGTTGGCAGGCTGGGAACACTGGATTATATAGACCTTGGGTTGTTGGCTCCTGGTAGTTTTATATATAAGAAAGTACAGAAACTATGCGGGGAAGCCTCGTTTCAATATGTTGTGACCGGTATCAAACTTGCCATGGAAAACAGGCTTCACGCGGTCATCACCGGTCCGATCAACAAGGAAGCCATCAATCTGGCAGGTCATCATTACAGCGGACACACAGAAATCTTCGGGGACTATACCAACACCAAGGATTTTGCCATGTTGTTAGCGTCCGACGTCCTCAAGGTCATCCATGTAACGACGCACTGTTCGATGCGAGATGCCTGTGACCGCATAAAGAAAGATCGGGTTTTATCAGTCATAAAACTTGCGCAGGAAGGCTTGAGGCTCATGGGGATTTCCGAGCCAAAGATCGGCGTTGCAGGTCTGAATGCCCACAGTTCCGAAAACGGCCTCTTCGGATGGGAGGAAGAGAGAGAGATAATCCCAGCCATCAAGGAGGCCAAACGGCTCGGCATCAACGCGGATGGCCCGGTGCCTCCCGACACGGTGTTCGTAAAATGCCAGGCCGGTCAATACGATATCGTCGTTGCAATGTATCACGATCAGGGACATATTCCTCTGAAACTCAGCGGTTTTAAATTGGATCTTAAAACAATGAGATATTCGTCGATAAGCGGCATCAACTGCACTATTGGTCTTCCGATCATTCGCGTCTCCGTGGACCACGGAACTGCATTCGGTAAAGCGGGAGAAGGGCGAGCCAATGAAGAAAGCCTCATTGACGCCATCAACGTTGGGATAAAAATGGCGAAGACCAAATTCAATTTGGGAACGGAGGCGGAGTGATGGAAGGCACGATGAAGGGCATCGTCAAGGAAAAAGCCGAACCGGGAGCGAGCTACAGGGATTTACCAATTCCAGCGATCGGAGACAATGACGTTTTAGTGAGAGTAAAAGCAGCCGCGATTTGTGGTACCGATCTGCATATATTCCCGTGGACAGCGTGGGCTCAAGCTAGAGTCACACCCCCGATGGTATTCGGGCACGAGTTTGCAGGAGACATAGTTGAAAAGGGCGTGGGTGTCACTGAATTCGCTATAGGAGACCGGATCGCCGGCGAAACCCACATCCCTTGCAACCAATGCTATCAATGCAATACCGATAATCGACACATCTGCGAGCACATGAAAATTATAGGAGTCCACGTGCCCGGATGTTTTTCAGAGTACATCTCTGTCCCTAAAGATTGTCTGTGGAAATTGGGAGATTCCGTCGACTACAACACCGGTGCGATGCTCGAACCGATGGGTGTCGCTGTGCATGGGCTGGCTGAAACGCCTATCAGCGACAGAAACATTGTGATAATGGGATGCGGCCCAATCGGATTAATGGCTGTAAACGCGGCCAAAATCATGGGAGCCAAACAGGTTATAGCCACCGATGTCATCCCGGCCAAGTTGTCTTTGGCCAAAGAGATTGGCGCTGACGCAGTTTTGAACACTTCCGAGGAGGATGTCTCCGAGAGCATTTTCAAGATCACTGGCGGCATAGGGGCTGATACTATCATCGACTATACCGGCAATGTGGATGCTATTCGCAGCGGCTTCGGCTGGCTCCGTCTCGGGGGAACTTTCGTATTGGTGGGACTTCCAAATCGAGAGATCACCCTCGACCTCACCTCTAACGTCATATATAAAGAAGCGAAAATTTTTGGTGTCACCGGAAGAAGAATGTATCAGACGTGGGAAAAATGTGAGGAAATTTTGGCTACAGGACATTTCCAGATGCCCAAGATCATCGGCGGTATATACAAATTGGAAGAATACGAAAAAGCTTTCGATGCTCTGAAAAAAGGCGCACCGGGCAAAATGCTGCTCATTCCGTGTTAGCTGGCACAGAGAAGCGTTTTGAAAGTGTGGTGAGTTCACATGGTTCAGCTTTTGATCATCGCGGATGATTTCACCGGCGCATTAGATACAGGCGTGCATTTCTCCAAGCAGGGGATTTCCACCTTTATCACGACCGATGAGAATATCCGCAATTCATATGACGCAATGGAGGCGGTAGTCTGGGTCTGCATAACGCAAAGCCGTCACTTGTCCTCTAAAAAGGCATACGAGAAAGTGGCAAATGTCACGCGATACGCTATGGAGTTGGGGATACCTTATATTTATAAAAAGACCGACTCGACACTGAGAGGCAATATAGGCAGCGAAATAGCAGCGGTTTTGGAAACGGCTCAATCCGGCGACTTGATGTTTATACCGGCGTTTCCCAGAGAAAAACGCATCACGAGAAACGGCGTCCAATATGTGAATGGCTGTGAGCTCAACCAATCCATATTCGCTCAGGATCCTTTCGAGCCGGTCATTTTCAGCCATGTAGATGAAATTATCCGCCAGCAGTCGGATGTTCCGCTTGTCATGGTAAACAGGGCGGATGTGGCAATCATGGG
>JAISRQ010000055.1 GCA_031273545.1 Holosporales bacterium | reverse complement strand
GAACATTTATTAAAGCCTTCCCTTTTGTATTAAATATCGAACTGAGTATTTTTGAGGTCTTACAAATAGTGAATGACAATTTTGAGAATCTTCGTTACGAAGGAGAGCTAGAGCCAAGTGATGCACCGATACAACCACCTACTGTGCGCCCATATCATGAAGCAAGCAGAGCCGATGAAGAAAACCCCGAGAGGGGGCGGAGAGCTAGTGGACGAGGCGGCGGCAGACGTGGCGCAGTGCGGGGCGAACGAAGCTAAAGTAGCCGGACACCGAGGTTCCCAAAGATTGCGAACAAGGAACTGAACAAGCGTAAGCGTTTGTCCACTCAAAAGTTCTCAATCTTTTGGGGAAGTGGGAATCTCGCATTTTTTACTTTGTAAAAATTTGCTAGCACTTAGGGGGATTACAGCATGACTAGTGTGAAAGGAGCTAAACCCAATACAAAAAATAATATAGATAAATCCGAAAATATAAAAAAGACAGAGCTGATGCACGTAAAAACTGCACTTGAGAATATTCGAGAGTACGACCTAACTAGCGCAATACATATGTTGCAACGGATATCTAACTCTATGGCCTTAACTTCCACCGTACCTCCAAGCGAACAGCCCGCGCCCTCATCAAATAGCCCTCTTGCGAAAACTGAAGTCAAAAAGCCTCCGCATGCCAGGGTTTACGGCAACATCCAGTTTCGCTCTACCGTTCGTCATGCCCGCCCTGGGACTACGCTGGACCGGGTTGAGATGCGCAAGTTGTCTGATGCAACATTTCAGCCGGTTTTGTGGGTTAATTTCATCGGAGTAGCAGGGATCCAAGGGCCACTTCCTATGATTTACACGGAGCGTGTTTTTCGGAATATTCGCAATAAAGACTGCGCATTTGCGGCGTTTTTGGACATATTTAATCATCGGATAATAAAACTTACATACGACCTATATCAATGGCTTCCTGGGTATTCAACACAGCCGCCAGAACAGTCAGCGCTAGGCCAAATAGTTTTAGCCCTTGATGGAGTGTTTCTTGGTGAGACGATACCGGGAGCCCCAATGAATGCGAACCAGGATTTGGAGGGGCAGGAGCGTTTGACTGTCGCAAAAGTTCGTAATCATTTGGACAGTGGACGCAATAAAAAGAGTGATAACGCGCGCTATTTCATAACTTACAAAACATTATTTTGGCGGAAAGTTCGCTCTTCCGCTGCGTTAATGCAGATATTGAAGAACTTTTTTCAAGTAAGTGTAAGTATATTTGAAAATATCAGGACATCAGTGTCTTTGCAGGATGAATCTATTTCAAAGATAGGCAAGTCGCTCACACTAGGGCATGACATATTTATTGGAAATAGGGTTTGGCGAAACAATAAAATCGTTGAAATCACGTTGTCAGATATCCCTGGTGAAAAATACGAATCGTTCAACTGTCACACCAATGGCGAGAATTGGAAGCATTTTCGAAAACTTTCCACCAATTTTATTCCGTCAAGCATCACTATTCGCTATTTTGTACGGATTCAGAAACATTGCAAAAAGCAATTATTACTCGGACGCAACCACAACCTTGGGTTTAATACTTGGGTAGGAACGGGCGATGCGACGAATACACGAGTTCGAATATATGGTGAATGTTTGGTTTGATCAAAAGTCCCTAGAACCCCTATCATTTACACAGGTTTCGACAATTCGCTTTATATTGGAGCCTAATACATTATCAGACATTGACGTATACGGCACACTTCTATTAAACTCAATACTAGATTGGATTAACACTTATAGTAGACAATGAATAGATTATTAATAATGAAGAAGGTGTTATTTACGTGCATCATATTTGTAGGGGGCAGTAGTTTCAGCTCAACAACAACTGATCGATCCACCTCAGCAGCCACGACAGCGACCGCTACAACTCCAGGCACAGCAGGCACATCTCCTTCAGTGAGTAGTGAAGTTTTTCATGTGAATAATCAAGAAGATTACGATCTGTTGACCGCTTATGAGTACAATGGAATGCCTCCCGAACTACGTGAAAAGATAGAACGTCGCAAGAAGATAACAATAGCCAGAATAGAGGAAGGTGCCGAAATAAAGCGCACGAATTGGAATATACAGGAAGGCTCGCTACCCAATTGTCGACCCAATGTGAGCTTGGTTCGCGTTGAATTCGCAAAGAGGGAATATATTCCGGACTATTGTTTTTATAACTTTTCTAACTTGACTAAAGTAATTCTTCCTGATTCGACAAAGATAATTGGAGCAGGAGCATTTGAGAATTGTGCTCTGCACAGGATAACTCTACCCAGCGGTCTTATTGAAATAAAACCTCGTGCATTTGCTTATTGTGATTTTATACGCCTGAAAATTCCGGATAGTGTAACCGTTATTGGCAAGGAAGCTTTTGCTTCTTGCGATGGTTTAAAATCGGTTAAACTGCCAAGTGCTATAACGACCATTGAAGATAAAACTTTTTCAGAATGTTGGTCTCTGGAATCGGTTGAACTTCCTGACACGATACTGACAATTGGAGATAGGGCTTTTTTCCGTACCTCGTTAACATCTATAAAGCTCCCGGGGGCGCTAGTTCATATAGGAGAGGAAGCTTTTTCTGAGTGTAAAAATTTAGAATCGATTGTACTTACTGATACTGTAGAAATAATTGGAAATGGTGTTTTCTCTTGTTGCAATAAGTTAAAACAAGTTAAACTTTCACCTAAGATAACGGCTATCGGTGATGGCGCTTTTGCTTCTTGTCATGTATTAGGAACAATAAAACTTCATGAGGGAATCCAATCCATAGGAAAGGAAGCCTTTATGGAATGCAAATCTTTAAAAATAACTGAACTTCCACGCACTGTAACAACTATTGGGGAGAATGCTTTTAAGAATTGCAGATCTTTGGAAAAGATGACACTTTACAACGTAGAATCCATTGGAAGCGGTGCTTTTGCTGGTTGCCCTTTGACTGAAATAACGCTTCCAGATACAGTAAAAACAATTGAAGAATCTACTTTTTATCAATGTTCTTCTTTGAAGGAAATTGCGCTTCCTGGGGTGACTACTATAGGGAAGGACGCTTTTAATTTATGCGATTCGTTGGTGGATGTAAAACAAATAGATAAAGTAACTACTATTGGTAGCCAAGCTTTTCAGTCCTGCTCTTCATTGAAACAGATAACGTTGCCTAATGCAGTTACTGTCGTCGAAGATTATGCTTTTTCAGGCTGCAGTTTGTTAACAACGGCAACGCTTCCTGGAGTGACCACAATCAAGAAGTGTGCCTTCCACGGTTGTAGATCATTGGTAAATGTAGAAACACATAATTTGACAACCATAGAATCTCGCGCTTTTGATGGTTGTCATTCATTGACACAAATAACGTTACCTCGTTGCATAACGAGCGTTAGTGTTGGAACTTTTGAAAATTGTAAATCATTGACAAATGTTACGCTCCCGGGAGTAACTAGCATCATGGATAGAGCTTTTTATAATTGCAAAAAGTTGGAAAGTTTAACTCAAATGGAGAATATCGTTCACATTGGGGAGGAAGCGTTTGCTGGGTGTATGTCTTTGAAAGAAATAAAACTGCCTGATGGACTTGAGAGCATTGAGCTTAAAGCTTTTTCTCGTACTGGGTTAAAAGAAGTAAAGGCTCCGTCTAGTTTAAAACATATTGGGAGAT
>JAISRQ010000017.1 GCA_031273545.1 Holosporales bacterium | reverse complement strand
ATGCGGTGGGACGTCGTTATTGTGAAGCGATTGTTCGCCATGGAGGAGTTCCCGTACTTATATGCAACAACTTATCCAGCATACATAGGTACTCGGAAATTTTAGATGGACTTTTATTGTCCGGAACGGCAATTGATGTTGACCCCATTTTTTACGGCGAAACATTTCATCATAAGACGACGATAACTCACCCGACTCGAACACAATATGATATGGCAATTGCGCAAAAAATGTTGGATAACGGAAAGCCCGTATTGGGGATAAACTACGGGTGTCAGCTGATAAATGTAATGCATGGGGGAACACTGCATCAGCATATGATTGAGGATGTTCCTACCGCTGGCGGACACACTCAAGAGCGCCTGTTGGTATATCCGCAGCATACTGTATCAGTTAACCCAGAAACGAGGCTGTATGACTTGATTTTTGCGGCTGACTCTATTGGTGCAGAATCAACAACGAATGCAGAAACAAAATGCATAGAGCTCAACGTAAATAGCTACCATCATCAATGCATAAAAACAGTTGGGCCGGGCCTTCGGGTCGCGGCAAGAGCAACGGATGGCATTATAGAGGGGGTGGAAGTTGTTTCGGGGAATTTTTGCATGGGAGTACAATGGCACGCTGAGTTTTTATCTAATTGCGCAGATTATGCGATATTCAAGGCGTTTATAGAGGCATCTGCAAATGAATAGATGTCGATTAAAAATATCTGTTTACGAATATATATTTATATGAACGAGATTTATGAAACATATAGGAATGAACAGGTACTTATACAAGTACCTATTCACGAGCTACTTATGGAAACATATACTAATAAACAATTGTGTGACCGCCTTAGTGATGTGTGAGGTAGTTACTTCAAGCGATCACAATATAATAGTGTCATATAATCGTTAATTTTTTGTGAATTCGAGCAAGAATATCGAGTTTTTTTGAAGAAATAATTGTAATGCAAACTTCTACCGTTAATGCCAGGGTCCAAAACATTTGGGCCCCCCATACTTGAGATTCACTCACTATTTTTTTTTAAGATTTTTCCTTTCAATCTAAACAACACGATCAAAACGATAGCCAACAATACCACTCCAATAACTACACCTTGGAGCTTATGCACGCTGCTATTAACAAGATGCCCCGTTTGCGCGTCAAAGAAAAAATCTCCAAAACAGTACCCCGCACCGCAGCTAATTGCCGTCCAAACAAGGGCCGATACAAAATTAAGCGGCACAAAACGCTTTGGCGTGCTTCCACACAATCCAATTACGACAGGACTAATTGCACGAATCCCATAAACGAAGCGAAAGGAAAGAATGAACAAGGTGTCATACTTTTTCAAATAAAGTACCGCGCGCTTTGACCGTTGGTATAGCCTTGGGTAGCGCTCAGATAACGGACGTCCAGGGTGCTTATACATGTAGTGCCCAACATAAAATAATACTTGGTCAATGAAAAGCGTAGTAAAAAACGCGATTGAGCTGACCTTTGCAATAGAAAGGTACCCTGCAGCCGCGAGTGCGCTTGCACTAAGGATGATGAGCTCGCCCTCAATTAGGGCCCCCAAAAACACGATGGTGTAGGCCATGTTTGGGGATTTTTGGATAAAGTCGAAAAGGCTATCTAACATGGTGTTTTGTTCTCCAGGCGCAACAAAGCGATTTTAACAGAACATGTGCGATGACGAAATAACAAGTATGCAAAAACTTGTTTTTTGTACCCAGTTGGGAATCCCAGAAATAAAAGAAGAGGAGTTACATCGAAGATATTTTAAGAATACTACATAAAGGCTCGCTTAGATCAACAAATACTCATAAGATTTATTGACAATTACTTTGAACACATATAGAACGTAGCCTTGGAAGATTAGCATCAAAAATAGTCTGCTTGCCTTGATTTTTTTTCACAAATATAGCTACTGTGTTGTAGGGGGATTATTGTCTCATTGAGTTTTAATATGAATATAAGATTGATTCGTTGTGTTTGTGATGGTGTCTTTTATTTGACACCTACTTGTTTTTTTGGGGGATCAGGGATTGGTAGGTGTTACAGCGAATTTCCTAATATAGAAGATGCAGGAAAGCGAGATTATCAGCCTACTCAACAAGAACTCTTAGAGGCTGACCTGCGTCCGTCGGTTCAAAAGACAGAGTACTACAAAGGGGAAGCAGACAAAGGAAACCCTAAGTATTGCGTTCTGTATGGGGAACGTCTTGAAAAAGGAATGGGAACCCAGGTTGACCTAGTTAACGCGGCAAAGTACTACAAGTTCGCAGCAGACAATGATTATGCAATAGCACAAAGATTTTATGCGCGCTGTTTGCAGTTCGGAATTGGCGTGCCTGTAGATTTAGCTGAATCTACCGAGTATTACAGACGGTCTGCGGACAACGGAAACGACATTGGGCAGTGCCACTATGGTTCTTGCTTGGAAACAGGGATGGGTGTGCCTTCCGATTTAACTTTGGCCGCTGAGTATTATAAAAAGGCCGCAGACCAGGATAATGTGTTTGGATATATCTATTATGGGGCGTGTTGCGAGCGTGGGATAGGACGTTCTGTCGATTTAACTTTGGCAGCAAAGTATTACAAAAAAGCCGCAGATCAAGGTAATAAGTGTGGGCAAAGATGCTATGGGACGTGTTGCGAACATGGAAAAGGCGTCCCTGTAGATTTGCCCTTGGCTGCAGAGTATTACAAAAAAGCTGCAGATCAAGAGGATCCGGCAGGACAGTTTCATTATGGAAAGTGTTGCGAATACGGAAGAGGCATTCCAACTAACTATGATTTAGCCGTGGAATATACTCAAACGCGATCAAATACCGGGTTTTTATTGCGAGTAAAAACGAACGCGACTTCAATGAAACACTAGTCTTTATTGTCATCGCGGAAATCCATGGTTTTATCGCGTTTGAG
>JAISRQ010000160.1 GCA_031273545.1 Holosporales bacterium | reverse complement strand
AACAACTCAACAACTCAACAACTCAACAACTCAACAACTCAACAACTCAACAACTCAACAACTCAACAACTCAACAACTCAACAACTCAACAACTCAACAACTCAACAACTCAACAACGAAGGGCGAATTGTGTCAAGCGTTTTCTTAAAACCGTCTCCGTTTCAGCAATATCTCTAACGATCTCCGCCATCATATCCACACAAGCCACCTACTCTTCCGATTTAGTCGCTACGTTCAACTCCAACGTAAATACTGCAGTAGGGCTCCTTAATAGTGTAGTTCTGCTCATCAACACCGGCCCCGTAACCCTAGAGGGATACCGCTCCCAAATCTCAGGAAATGTTACAAACATAAAGAATGTATTAGAAACAGTACAAAACAGCATCACTTTAGTAATACGCAGTTTAACCACATTAATACTTATAAACCAATCATCTCTGCCTAATGGAACAGCCGCTTTAAGCACGTATTCATGCATGGTTATTACTAATAACTACTTACCAGCAGGCTTAAACTATTTGGACCTAATAAACCTCGAGCGCCTTTACATGGTTGATGGAGCAATGACTCCCGAACTGCTAAACTCCATCAAAACCCTAGCAACCTCTCCAAACAAACTACAATTCATAAATATAAGAAGCTGGGGCAGTGACTTACTTGAAAATGATGCATTTAATGGCGCATCATCTCTAAAGGAGCTAGTCGGACCAGAAGACGTCACTTCCATTGGCGTTAGCGCATTCTCTGGATGTACAAGCTTACAATCACTATCTTTTTCGAATGTAACTTCCCTTAGCGCTAGTGCATTCCGCGGTTTTAAAAGCTTAAGCTCAGTATCTTTTCCGAGTGTAACTACCCTTAGCAATCGTGAATTCCGCGAGTGTACAAACTTAAGCTCAGTAAACATGCCGAATTTAACTTCCATTGGCTATTGCGCATTCTACGATTGTAAAAGCTTAACCTTAAGCCCAGTATCTTTTCTGAAGGCAACGTCAATTGGCCATGTTGCATTCCACGGTTGTTCGCGTTTAAGCTCAGTATATTTTCCGAAGGTAACGAACATTAGTACTAGTGCATTCGTTTCTTGTCCTCTAAGGGATGTAATGTTTTCAGATAAAATTGCAGGGGTTAACAGTGGCGCATTTAGTGGTTCAAACATTACAACACTGCGCATGGTTGGGCAAAATATAGCTGGAAATGGGATAGTGGCGAGTTGTAGTAAATTACGCGGAAGTGGTGTTGATTTTGGAACAAAGGTTACTAGCTTCATATTTACGCTAGGGGAAGATGTACAGAACTTATCAAATGATGGTCCTTTATACACGTACCTAGATGGTGTGCTTTCTGTTAAAAGAAGTGATTTTGGTCTGTTTGCGAATAGCAGTACAGGGGTTGGAACGTTAGACTTGGGGACAAAGTTTTCAGAAAGTGGGTTAAGTACAAAAGGTTCTGACTACTTGATAAATGTGATAACAGGGACAGGGAATGTTGTTATTATGGAGCCTGTTGAGGCGGCTCCTGGGGCTACTTCTAGTTAACATAGCCACTCCCACCCTCGTTCCTCTTGTGTACGCGCCCCTACTCATCGCGCATCTTTAACGCCGCAATAAACGCACTCTGAGGAATCTCCACATTCCCCAACTGCCGCATGCGCTTCTTTCCAGCTTTTTGCTTCTCCAGTAGCTTTCTCTTTCGCGTTATGTCACCGCCATAGCACTTCGCAAGCACATCCTTCCTCATCGCGGAAATCGTCTCCCTTGCAATAATTTTGCCCCCAATTGCTGCCTGAATCGCAATCTTAAACAATTGCTTGGGTATCAAGTCCTTTAAGCGCTCACAAAGCATGCGCCCACGAAACTCTGCTCTCGCGCGGTTTATAATCATCGAAAGCGCATCAATTGGTTCCCCATTTACTAAGATAGAGACCTTTACCAAGTCCCCTTCTTTATACCCATCCAAACTATAATCCAACGACGCATACCCACTACTCACGGACTTGAGGCGGTCATAAAAATCGTACACCACCTCGTTTAGAGGAAGCCTGTACACCACCATGACACGGTTTCCAACGTAGCTTATGTCTACCTGTTCTCCGCGTCGCTCTGTACACAGGCTAAGGATTGAACCAAGGTATTCGTAGGAACCAAAATCGTAGCTTTGATCCATGGCTCTTCCATGAAATCAATCTTTACTACATCTGGCATATCTACAGGGTTATGTAAATCAATCACGGTATTGTTCGTCAAATGTATTTTATACACGACACTTGGTGCAGTTGTAATAAGGTCTAAGTTAAACTCGCGCTCCAGCCGTTCTTGCATTATTTCAAGGTGCAACAATCCAAGGAACCCACACCGGAAACCATACCCGAGTGCTCCGGAGTGCTCCGGCTCATACTGGAAGCTCGCATCATTTAGGTGCAACTTTTCCAAGCTATCGCGCAATTTTTCAAATTCATCCGCATCCGAAGGGAACAAGCTGCAAAACACAACGGGAATGGACGGACGAAATCCTTTTAGCGCGTGAAGGGCAGGGCGTCGTTCTTCTGTTATTGTGTCTCCTACACGGCAGTCTGCGACCTGTTTTATCCCGGCAGTTATGTACCCAACTTCCCCAGGGGAAAGAACGTTTGCGTCGACTCGCTTTGGCGTAAAATACCCGACTTGCCCGGCATCATACGTAGCGCCAGCTTCCATCATCCGTATCTTTTGCCCTGCACGTAACGCCCCTTGAATAATTCGCACGATCACAATCACCCCTGCGTATGCATCGTACCAACTATCTATTAACAATGCCTTTAGCGGAAGGCTGGAGAGCTCTACATTGTCGCTTACGGGGAGGATCTTGTCGCCAGTATCAATCTCTGTAACGCTTGGCGCAGGGAGCCTGTGTACAATTGCTTCTAGGACATCTTTTATGCCGATTCCGGTTTTGGCCGAAATCATTATGGCATTGCTAGTATCTAGGCCTGTTACTTCTTCAATTTGACGTTTTATGCGTTCTGGCTCTGCTGCAGGAAGGTCAATTTTATTCAAAACAGGGACAATTTCGTGATTATTGTCTATCGCATAATAAACGTTGGCTAGGGTTTGCGCCTCGACCCCCTGGCTTGCATCTACAACTAATATTGACCCTTCGCATGCAGCAAGAGAGCGGCTTACCTCGTATGAGAAATCCACATGCCCCGGGGTGTCAATTAAATTTAGAATATATGTTTGCCCGTTGTCGGCTGTGTAATTGAGGCGCACAGTTTGAGCTTTGATCGTGATGCCACGTTCACGCTCAATATCCATGGAGTCTAGTACTTGCGTTTTCATTTCGCGAGCATCCAGTGCACCACAAAACTCAATCAATCTGTCTGCTAAAGTTGACTTGCCGTGGTCTATGTGCGCAATAATTGCGAAATTTCTTATGTGTTGCATGAATCGATTTCGTAATGATCCTTATAAGTCACGCTATTGAACTTTAGATAATAATTCAAGTAGCTTAATGTTAATATTGCAAAATGTGTGCAAACTCCTCGTCGAGTTGTATACCTACCTTCCCAGAATATTACTGACTTTTTGGAAGGGCAAATGCTCACAGTTCTTCAATTTCTGGCCAGTAATCTTCAGGGAGCCTTATGAGATTATGCCTAGACAAGAGTAGTGCGATTGCGCAATGATCTACTGACTTTGTTTAATCTGCAGGTGAAATATGTTACCAAATGGGGTTGTCTTGTTGTCATTATGTTGCGCTTCGTTCGTATGTAGTGTTCCTATGTGTTCAACATGTTCGATAGAAGAAAAAGTAGACGAACGAGATACTTTTTCTAATGGAAGGCAATGTGGCATTTGTCTTCTTCCGTACCCGCTCATTATTTCCGATTATGGAACGACTCTTGGTTTTCCATTTTGTATATTCGAAGCCATACCAGATGCAAACATGCCTGGGGAGTATAGTGAACGAGTAAGCGGAATATTATTTGAGAATTTCCTGGAATATGCACGTTTTAATGAGCTACTAGATCTAGTAAAAATACCTGATTTTTTTGCTGAACTTACCAACGTTACGAAATTATATAGTTGTTTGAGTCATGAGATGTTTTTAAGCGCACTAAGCTTTCGGATATCGGCAATGATAAAAGACAAGACTAGTGAAGACTTAGGTTTATCTGATGCTCAAGCTTCCGAACTAAAACGTTTAGCATATCAACTTGGTAGCGAGGAATATTACATAAAAGATCACTGTAGGTTGAGGTTTATGGAGGAATTTCATGAAATATGGAAAAATCTTGTAGATGAGTCTATGCCTCGCCTGTTTTCTAGCGTACATGAGGTTGTCGAATATGTGCAGCAACACCGTTTCTTGAGTTCAGAGGTTGTTGAATTCATAAGGGAGCAGCTCCTTCGTAGAGTGGAATAATACAAAACAAAGAACTCATAATGCTACTTTAAGTAATCATACGGACAGTTGCTTAACTCTTTGACGCGACCTAAGTATAAGCAACGTCCTCCATTATGACGCGGACTTCGCCTTGTTTTATCGCATCCTCCTTTAGCGTCCCTACAATAGACATCCTGCGGTAACATTGCAAGGCGCGCCCAAGTTCCGTACTCTCACAGCGAAACGCCACAGCATTGATCGTGCTCCCGGCCTCGTTTTTAAACACGCATTGCATGTGTCCTCCGTTCAAGACTTTTACAAACACAGGCTGCACCCTATGAAAGCACAGCTTGGGCGACGGGTTTCCTACGCCAAAAGGTTCGAACTTCTCCAGCTCATGTAATAAATCCATGCTTGGGCACGACATTTCCGCATCGATCTTTAATGTAGGTTGGTACTCTTTCATGAATTCTGCGGTTTCCTTGTTTAAAAAACCGTAAAAATCAGCAAAAGTCTCCTCCGAAAGAGAAAACCCGCCTGCCATAGCATGTCCGCCGCCGCTACTTAGTATGCTCGCCTTTACGGCTTTGTGGATTAACTCGCCGATGTTCACGCCGTCTATCGAACGCGCGGACCCTTTGCACGCTCCACCTTCTTCAAACGAGGCGACAAAGCACGGCCGATTGTACCTGTCCTTCAGGCGACTGGCGACGATCCCTATCAGTCCAGCATGCCATGATTTGTCTCCAACCAAAATGACCGAATTATCCGCCAGCTTATTATTTTCGATTTGTGCAATTGCGTCTTCTAATATCCGCTTTTCCATGCGCTGACGCTCTTCGTTTAGGGCGTTTAAATTTATTGCAATCTCCTTGGCGACGAGTTCGTCATGCGTAGTCAACAGCTGAACCCCAAGGGACGACGAGCCAATCCGTCCAGCTGCATTTATGCGTGGGCCAACCGCAAAGCCTAAGTGTCCTGCAGAAATTTTATCCTTGATTCCGGCTACATCTATTAGCGCACGAATGCCGTGATTTTTGCGCATCATATCCAAGCCTCTTCGCACGAAGGCGCGGTTTAACCCCTGAAGGGGCATTACGTCGCAAACGGTTCCAAGTGCGACTAGGTTGCAAAAACTCATCAAATCAGGAACTTTTTGCGGATTTAACGAAGAAAAAGTGAAAAAATCCGAATTTTTCAGAGATCTCTGCAGTCCAACTAAAAAGAGAAAAACGACTCCGGCCGCGCATAAATTTTGCGTGTATGGAACAAACGGTTGATCTACCCTGTGTGGGTTTACCACAGCAACAGCTTCTGGCAATTCGACACTTGCGTTATGGTGGTCCAAAATTATGGAGTCCATTCCTAGCGAATTCGCAAGGGCGACCTCTGAGACGGAGGTTGTTCCGCAGTCTACCATGATGATAAGCGTGGTTTCGCGCGCGTGGATTTTGCGTATAGCATCCGGATTTACGCCGTACCCTTCTGATAAGCGGTCTGGAATGTAGTAATCCACTTGTACGCCAATCTGCTCGAAGTATTTGTGAAGAAGAGATACAGAAGTTGCGCCGTCTACATCATAATCTCCAAATATTGTTATTTTTTCAGGTTGAGGTTTATTGCGTATTGCACGAATTGTCCTGTCTATAGCAGCATCCATGCCTAATAACAGCGACGGGTCGGGAAGCAAGTCTTTAATTTTGGGATCTAAAAACGTTGGAATTTCTTCTAGGATGACGTGCCGCGCAGACAGTATGCGTGCCATTGTATCGCTAAGTCCATAGCGTTGTTGGATTGTAAGCACTTCGCGTTCATCGTATTGTGGAAAAAGCCATTTCTTGCCTGAAACAGAAATCATGTGAGGGAGATAGTTTTTAGTTAGTAGTATGCAATAGTACAATAGGCGGACGGATTATCAAAAAACTTTAAATAGGGATGGTATTTCTTCTTTTTTGTGGTGTACACTAACGCCATTGGTAGCATATAAAAGGGACATTTGCATTATGTCAATGTTTTTTAGAGGAAAGGAGAAATTCGATGAAATTAGGAATAACAACGTTAAGGGGTATAAAAGCGACATCCTTGCTTGGTTGCTTGGCCGCGGTGTTCATATGCGATACGGGGGTTGTGAATGGTGCTGATGATGTGCCATCTAACCATCCAGCCTATGACGCAATTCTGTTGCATAGGGTAGATCATGTACTGCTGCATAGAGTAGACCACGTAGACCATGTACTGTTGCATAAGGTAGACCATGTACTGCAAAAACTTCCAATACAAACGATTATGCGTGAATTTGATGCTCAAAATACAGAGTTCAATAACGCGTTAAGAGCGCATGATATTGCAATCCCTTTGAATATTTATAAATTTAATCCACGAGCAGTGGTATCTAATCTACTTGTACTAGATACGCTTTTTGAGATGCAAAACGTAGATCTCTTAAAGTGGCTAGTATTAACAGAAGCTGTGGCTATTATGAACCAAGGGGATCTTAAGCTTGATGCGACCGTAGTAAGGCAGGTCGTGGAGCATGTTGATAGAATGGGTCTCAGTTTCGACATCATGGAGAGTTCTAATAACAACGACAAAGATATTGAGGCGCTGTTCAAGCGTGCGAATTTGATGGCGACAGCGTCTAGAGTCGTTATGGATTTAATACAAGACAGAAGAGATGCACCTGTGTTAAGGGATGTTGCTATAAATGTTAATTCGATCCTAGACGTTATTAATGCTTGTGACAAACGTCTTTCTGAATTGAATGAAGATTTTTTTGTTATAGATGGTCGTCGTATTATTTCAAATAAGTGGTTTCTTGAATCTCTGGCACATAGGTTAGAGGAAGCACTGCGGACGAAAGGTTATTCGGAAAAAAGAGCTGCGTTAGTACATTCTATTAAGGATAATATATTGCATCCATCCCTTCGCGAAGGTTTCCGTCTCAGACGTAGAGATCTGACTTTGTCCTCTAGTACAGGTTTCGGAGTCGATTCTACCTTTATTCGCAATTTGTTTGCTGGAGACTGGGGTACTTGGGGGTACCTAGGTTTCGCATTTTCTGCCATACAAGATAATGCTATGGCTGATTTGTGTTTGGATATGGCAGCTTCGTTAGGCAAAGAAGTCGCTTGTTGCGAAATAGCTCATCATTATCAAGCAGGATATAAATTGCCCAAAGACCTAGAAAGATCAATGAAATATAGCCGTCGTGCCTTGGGTTTTGCGCCTATTAGCGCGTTAGCGCAGTATATGCACGGTTTGGTATTACGCACCATGGGGGATTATACCTTAGCAGTGCCATACTTTAAAGAGGCTGCTGATCAGGGATTCGCACCTGGAGAAATTAGTTATGCTCAGTGTTTAGAATTAGGCGAGGGGCACCGCCGTGACTTAATCACGGCTGCAAAATATTACAAAAAGGCTGCTGATCAAAGAGACGCATTGGGGCAAAGCCAGTATGCCTTATGCCTTTATTGTGGCAAAGGAAGGT
The DNA here is from genome assembly GCA_031273545.1 of Holosporales bacterium. Classification (GTDB taxonomy): domain Bacteria; phylum Pseudomonadota; class Alphaproteobacteria; order BNTO01; family BNTO01; genus JAIRNK01. The sequence continues at coordinate 8,307 of JAISRQ010000160.1, read as the reverse complement.
CGCAAGATCTACCAGAAGCTGCGAAATATTTTAATATGGCTGCGGATCAAGGAGATGCTAACGGAATGTATTGGTACGGCATGTGTCTTCTCAATGGCGATGGGGTTCCAGAGAACAAAGCTGAGGCTGAAAGATATTTTAGGATGGCTGCTGAACAAGATGACTCTGCACTTAATTGTGAGTAAGAGTGTGCAATAACAAAATCCGTGGCGATTAGGGCAGCGATTATACGACGAGGGGTAAATGATTGTGAGACAACAAACGAGCAAATCATTAAAAATCTGTATAAATAGGGGTGGTATTTCTTTGTTTTGTGATGTACAATAGGGCCATTGATAGCATATAAAAAGGACGTTTGCATCACGTCAATGTTTTTAGGATAAAGGAGAAATTTGATGAAATTAGGAATAACAACGTTAAGGGATATAAGGATGGCATCCTTGCTTGGTTGCTTGGCAGCGGTGTTCATATGCGATACGGGGGGTGTGAGTGGTGCTGATGGAGCGTCACCACCTCCAGCCCGATGTGCAATTAGGGTAGGCAATGTAGTGCAAAAACTCCCAATACTAACGATTGTGCGTGATTTTGATGCTCAAAATGCAGAGTTCAATAACGCGTTAAGAGCGCATGATATTGCAATCCCTTTGAATATTTATAAATTTAATCCACGAGCAGTGGTATCTAATCCACTTGTACTAGATACGCTTTTTGAGATGCAAAACGTAGATCTATTAAAGTGGCTAGTACTGACACAGGCTGTCGCCATGGCGAACTTAGGGGACATTAAGCTTAAAGCGGACGTAGTGAGGCAGATCGTTGAGCATGTTGATGGAATGGAGGTCAGTTTCGACACCAGGTGGGGTTTTAGCGATCGCAACGAAGATATTGAGGCGCTATTTAAGCGTGCTAATTTTATGGCAACAATATCTAAGGCTGCTATGGATTTGATACAAGACCGAGGCGATGTACATATGAAGGAGGACGTTGCCGCTACTGTAAAATCGACTCTTTACCTTATGAAAGCTTGCAATAGACGTGCTCGTGATAAATTTTTTGACTATGGACTGACACGTGATATACCCGTACGTTATGTAGTAGTTGATCGTCTGGCACATAGATTATATGAAGCACTAACGGAAGGTCATCCGAAAAAAAGGGCTGCGTTAGTACATTCTCTTAAGGAAAATATGCTGTCTCCATCTCTTCGCGAAAGTTACCGTTTCTGGCGTAGAGATAAGGTTTGGCCCACTGGTACAGACCTTTTCTTGAGGTTAAAGTTAATGTACGATCATGCCTTCATTGAAAATTTGCTTACCGGAGACTGGATTAATTGGGTGTACCTAGGTTACGCATTTTCTGCGGAACAGGATAATGTCACTGCTGATCTTTGTTTGGATATGGCAGCTTCGTTGGGCCAAGAAGTAGCTTGTTGTGAAATAGCTTATCATTATCAAAAAGGGAATAATCTTCCCAAAGACTTGGAAAAAGCAATAGAATACAGTCGTATGGCTTTGGATTTCGCACCTATTGACGCGGTAGCGCAGTTTCGACACGGTTCAATATTGTGTAGCACGGGGGATCATACTTCAGCTGTGCCATACTTCAAATTGGCTGCTGATCAGGGATCTGTCTGTGGAGAAATCGAATATGCTCGATGTTTCGAATTCGGTATGGGGGTTCCCAGTGACTTAATCGTTGCCGCAAAATATTACAAAAGGGCTTCTGATCACGGATCCGCTGTGGGTCAAAACCAGTATGCCTTATGCCTTTACTTCAGCAAAGGGTTGTCGCAAGATCTACCAGAGGCTGCGAAATACTTCAAAATGGCTGCTGACCAAGGGCATATTATGGGGCAATACAACTATGCCACCTGCCTTAGAGATGGGGAAGGTGTATTACAAGACCTACAAGAGGCTGTAAAATATTATAAGATGTCTGCTGACCAGGGATATGCCCCAGCGCAAGTAGATTATGGCCTATGTTTTGACTTCATGTCGGAATGTACGTTATGTGACGAGATGGAGAGAGTGAAGTACGTAAAGATGGCCGCTGATCAGAGATATGCCAGGGGGTTGTACTGCTACGGCGTTTGTCTTCGCGATGGTATTGGTATTAAAGAGAACAAAGCTGAGGCTGAAAGATATTTTAGGATGGCTGCCGAACTAGGTTACTCGCCTAGCAGTGAGTAATCGCGTACAACAATGAAATCCGTGGCTGTTCTGGCCACGGTATACAACTGGGAGTTAATGATTGTGAGATCATAAATTGGCGAATTGTCAAAAATCTTTGAAGATTTGTGTTACAATCCCCCTGAACTGGAGTTATACCTGAAACAAATATGCAAAGTGTAGCGTTTATATTTCCGGGACAAGGTTCCCAATCTGTAGGGATGGCTAAGTGCGTTTACGATGAATTTTCTAGAGAGATAGCGGATAAGGCAAATGAGATATTGGGATATGACCTCAGTGAGATTATGTTTTGTGGTCCGGCGGAGATTTTAAATAAAACTCAATATTGTCAACCAGCAATATTGACCGCCAATGTAATGATATGGGATGCATTCGTGCGTAGGAATGGGGTTGTTCCTTCGTGTGTTGCTGGGCATTCCGTTGGAGAGTATGCGGCGTTTGTTGCCTCTGGGGCGATGTCGTTTGAGGTGGCGCTTCATTTAATAAAAATTAGGGCTGAGGCAATGGATAAAGCGTCTCCGAAGGACGCAAGTGGGGAGCCAGCTGGCGCTATGTGTGCAATACTTGGGGCGGACAAGGATGTGGTAGCTCGCGCTATTCGTGAATATTTTGACGAAGAAGGTAGTGTAAATACGGGAGGCGAAGACGGGCAAGGGCAGGGCGGTGAAGACAAACGTTGCTCTATCGCAAACTATAATTGTCCAGGGCAAGTCGTTATCACGGGCTTATACGAAGACGTCGTGGCTGTTCGCGAAGTTGCCATTGGTCTCGGGGCCAAAAAGGGGATAATGCTGCCTGTTAGTGGTCCTTTTCACAGTAAGTGGATGCAAACAGCAGCAGAGCATCTTCGCCGCGCAGCATCCTCTGTACAAATCTTCGTTCCAAAAATTCCAATTATATCTAATGTAACGGCGCGTCCTATTCTTACGCCTGAGGAAATAAGGGGGCTTATTCCAATTCAGGTAACTTCGCCTGTGCTTTGGGAGGATAGTATTGCGACTATGGTGGATATGGGCGTTTGTACATTTATAGAAATCGGGAACGGTAATGTGTTGACTGGGATATCAAAGCGTTGCGCACCAAGCATGTCATTTATTTCGGTTCAAAACCCTCTAGGAGCCCCCGTTAGTTTATCCTAGTGTGTGGCAATTGTGATCCGGTCTTTTTATCTTTTTTTGCGAAAATCTGGGGATATTGACGGTTGTTTGCTTGATCGTTGGTGCTCGTGTGGGCTAGTATAATGGAGTGTTTTTGTCTTTTTATATAGGACCCAAAATGTCTTTTTACCTGAATTTTGCCGCTGTATTCGTTATTGCTAGTTGTTGCAATGCTAGTGGACAATTCTCTGTCACTGATAACGGCAACTTTAGCGCGCAATGCGGTAATGATCAACAACATCCGACCATGACTTCTCTTCCTGAACAAACTGCTGTGTATTCTTTATGGTATCAGACTGAGGAGGAGGATGATGAGGGACAGGAAAACGCTCAGTCATTCCTCGGTGTTTTTACGAAAGATCCTGCTATCATAGGAGCGGAGCTTCCACGTCCGCCTTCACCGTTTGTCCCTGCACCAGAAGGAGAGTTTTTCTTTGCACAGGGAGGCTTTCAGCATGTTACATACGCATCTTCGCCTTGTTTTTTAGGTGTTTTTAATGAAGATCCTGCTGTTATCGGAGTTAGCCTTCCGCGTCCACGCGCACCGCGTTAATTTTGGAATGAGCGCATCTTCCACTAAAAGGCGCGATTCGTGCTCCGAAAAGATTATGGACATTGCGGGGAAGATAAATTCTTGGATATTTAGCTTCTAGCCCGCAATATTTTGAGCACTCCGATGTGTGCCTACTTCCCAAATAAATGCAGGGTTTCTTCGGAGAGCAACTACTGCTTCTCCTATTTTTATTTTCACAGGTTGGTACTTTCTGCGTGTGGTTTCCATTTTCCACTTTTTGCATCAAATTCCCAATTTCCTAAATCTTTTGGAAGGAATACTTTGCATTTGTCTCCAATACGGTTGCGTCTTTCTCTTTCTAAATCTGGGGCAATTCCTTCGGCTGAACAGTTGGCGCAATATGTGTCTATATCCCAAAATAAATTATCCAATATTCGCATCAGTTGATCTTGTCGTTTACAACGCTTCAAAAAATTATCAAAACGAAGTGACCAACAATCAGATAAATCTAATACTTCTAACTTTGTATGTTCAAACGCCCCAACTCCTATCCTACTTAAAATTTCCTGTCCTTTTAACTCCGAAAGGCCGGTACAGTACGCAAACGCTCCAACTCCAATGGATCCAAGTTCATAAGGAAGCACAGTCATCTGCAAAGATTTACACTTATAAAAAGCATAATCTCCTATGTTAGCTAAGTACTCCGTCTGCTCTAAGCGTTCTAAATGTTCACACCAAGCAAAAGCATTTTTCTTTATAGTATCTACACGAGGAAGTGTCACCTCTTTCAATGATTCGCACCCGACAAAAGCTTCTTCATCAATAGTTGTTACCTTATCAGGGAGCGTAATTTTCTCCATAGAAGTGCAACCACGAAATGCCCTTTTCCCAATATTCCTAAGTCCTACAGGAAGCGTTACCTCAGTCAACGAGGAGCAACCGTCAAAAGCACCATCACCAATCGCGATTACACTACATGGCAACGTTCCAAGCTTTAACATACGGCAATCCGCAAAGGCGCGTGTGCCAATTTTGACAAGGTTGCTTGACAATTTTACTTCATTTAAATTTTCGCATCCCTCAAATGCTTTTTCCCCAATTTCTTCAGTGGTATCCGAAAGCATTACTTGATTAAGGCAAGGAAAGCCGGCAAAACAAAGCTTAGGAACGCACACCCTATCTCCGAATGTTACGCACTGTAGCTTCCTGTTTGGCACACTATGGTTGCAAAATTCGTGTACATCGTTGTCTGTACGCATTCTTCTACGCTTTATAGCGGCATTCCTGTCAATATAGCACTTGCTTTTGTTTCGAAGGGCTGAGCGCTCCTCTTTACTGTACCTAGTTTTGTGGTGCCTATCACGGCACAACAATGCGTACTCATCCTGAGTTTTAACGTACAGCGTGTCTTCGTCCATAACGGGAGAGGGCACACCTTCGCTCGCGGCGAGCTCTTCTTCGTCTATCGTAGGCGATGGCACATCTCTGTTCGCAGAAAGGCTTATCAAATCAGGAGAAGGCACGCTAGACTCTTTTCTCTCTGAAACCAACGCCGGCGCCATGGAATCTTGCTCTGCTGCTGAGCCGAATACGCTGCCCGCTATCACTACACAGAAAAGTCGCAATCTTCTAATATTTAACGATCTGGCCATCTATTCACATCAATTACTTTTACCTTGTTATAACTCTATGGTATCAGCAGTTCTTTGTTATTGTCAATGCATTCTAGAACCTTTTATTTCACAAACTCCTTATCAGTACCTCTGTTCTGCACGCTCCCGCTTCTCTCCCCGGTTCCCTGCAACTCGCTTGCACGTCTACAACCCAACTCTCTCCGGCTCCATTAGCGCATGGTGCAGCACATCGTCCAACGTTGACGCTATAACAAATGTTAAATCATTTTTTATTTTTTCATCAATCTCAGCCAAATCTTTCTCATTTGCTTTTGGAATTATCACAGTTTTTATTCCGCTTCGATGTGCAGCTAGCAACTTTTCTTTTACTCCGCCAATTTCCAATACCTGTCCTCGCAAATTAATTTCTCCGGTCATAGCAACATCATGCTTGACAATCGTATTCATCAGAGCTGACGTTATCGCCGTACAAATCGCAGTCCCTGCAGATGGACCGTCTTTAGGTATAGCCCCATCGGGAACGTGAACGTGGATATCATGTTTATCAAAAAAGTCACAATCCACGTTCCACTTTTTTGACCTCAGCCTAATATAACTAATAGACGCCTCTATAGACTCCTTCATTACGTCTCCAAGTTTTCCCGTTTGTTTTATTTGCCCTTTTCCTGATAAAATAAGCACTTCTACAAACAATATGTCTCCGCCAAATTCTGTCCACGCCAATCCTGTCGATATACCCGGATCATGAAACTCCTCTGTTCTATTGAAGTTGTATTTCGGGATACCACAATATTTGTGCAAATACTCACGATTAACGGTTATATTTGTGACATTACTTGTTATTAGTTCCCTTACAGCTTTGCGAGACAAAGTTGCAATTTCGCGCTCCAAATTTCTAACTCCGGCCTCCATCGTATATAAACGAATCAACTCATGCAGTGATTCCTGTTCTATGGAAAACTCGGCTTTCTTTAAACCATGAAGTTTCATTTGCTTTGGAACAATGTACTTTTTAGCGATTTGAAACTTTTCATCTTCCGTGTATCCGGGGATGCGAATAATTTCCATCCTATCAAGCAATGGCTGCGGCATGTTTAGAGTATTCGCTGTTGCAATGAACATAACTTCAGACAAGTCGTAATCAACCTCAATATAGTTATCATTAAAGGTTGCGTTTTGTTCTGGGTCTAATACTTCAAGCAGCGCCGAGGTAGGGTCCCCGTGCCAATCGTGCCCAAGCTTGTCTATTTCATCCAAAAGAAACAGCGTGTTACTGTACTTAGCTTTCTTCAAGCCTTGTATTATTTTACCTGGCATTGCTCCAATATACGTACTCCGGTGCCCTCGTATTTCAGATTCGTCTGATACCCCCCCCAAGGAAACACGTACGAACGCTCGCCCTGTCGCTTCGGCTATGGACTTTCCAAGCGAAGTCTTTCCTACTCCAGGAGGACCGACTAAACACAAGATTTGCCCAGGAAGTCTTTCTACTCGCGACTGCACCGCCAAATACTCCAGGATTCGGTCTTTCACATGTTTTAGGCCAAAGTGGTCCCTATTCAAAATAGCTTCGGCTGCGGCGATATCTTTTTTTATTTTTGTTTTTTTGTTCCAAGGAATATCTAGCAACCATTCCAAATAGCTACGAACAACACAAGCTTCTGACGACATAGGGTTCATGGAGCGCAGTCGATTTAGCCGAGAAATTGCGCGTTCCTTTGCTTCTTTTGAAAACTTCGTTTGATGAATGCGCTTTTCAAACGTATCATACTCGTCATCAGAGTCGTCCGCTTTTCCAAGCTCTTTGTTAATTGCCCGAAGTTGTTCGTTCAAATAGTACTCACGTTGGCTCTTTTCTATTTGTTTTTTTACGCGTCCATGAATGCGTCGCTCCACAGAAGAAACATCATTCTCTGCGCGCAGCAACCCTAATACTGTTTCCAAGCTATGTATCACATTTTGGTTTTCGAGCATGGATTGCTTATCTTGGACACTTACAGCAAAGCTCGACATAATCATGTGAGCAAACTCGCCTGGATCATCTATTTTTGAGAGGACAGTATAAAAATCTTGCGCAAATTTTGAGTTTACTTTTGCAAAACTTTCAAACTCCTTCAATATCATTTTGTGTAATGCTGCAGCTTCGTTTTCGTCCGCAACAAAATCAGGAAGATCCCCTACTGATGCACTGATGTACGAATCTGTGATCGCAAGCTTTGTCGCCTTTACGCGACTATCTCCTGAGATAAGGATTTTTACAGTGCCGTCGGAAAGCTCCAGGATCTGTTTTACTGTACCAATTGTTCCTACCGTGTATATGTCCGCGAACTTGGGGTCGTTTTCTGCTGGGGCTTTTTGGGTCAACAGGACCAGGTCTCTATCTTTGCGTGCCCATGCTGCTTTTACTGCAGCAACAGATCTCGCACGTCCAACGAACAATGGAACAACCATGCCTGGGAATATAACCGTATCTCTTAGTACAAGGACCGGAACTTTTTTTTTGTCTAGTTTGCTCGCCATTGAATGTTAAAGTCTTTACAAATTTCACGTGGTGAGTTTACCCTAGATTTTGTTTCGCTACCACGTATATTGTCGTTTTATGCAATCTTTTTATGAAATGTGATGCTAGAACCACGCAAATGGGTCACGAGCGTTGGTGCTTCCTTCAGCGCAGGCCTGGGAAGAGCATCAATATTAGGTCCCAAGCCTTGGCATACGAGAGTAGGCGGCTCGCATTACTGCGGCCGCCCCTCCACAGAACCGTACGTGCCCTATTAAGGCATACGGCCAATTATGTCTTCAGCATCAGATCT
>JAISRQ010000130.1 GCA_031273545.1 Holosporales bacterium | reverse complement strand
CTGTAATTGGCGTCGCTACTTCTGTGGATGATTGGTGTACATATGTCCCATTATCTTTGCCTGCTGACATCCCTTTGCCTGCTGACTTCCCTTTGCCTAATATCCGTGTGCCTGTTGTCCCCGGTTGGTTTTTATTCATTGAGTGGGTGTTATTCATTGCGCCCTACGTGTTAATGGGAATGTTTGGAAATTATTGGCTGTTAAAAAGTACCAAACGTAGAGTAAAAAAAGGCTATCACTTGTCTCCGAAATACAATGGACTTAGTATTTGGTGCGCTGTTTGCGCTAGCATAGCGACGTTTGGCACGATATTTATATCCGTCGCTAACAAGTTTCCCATTCGGTGCGTCGCTCTGTTTATGGGCTTGAGTATTGCCTTTTCTTCACTCACTTTTTTTTCGATTATTTTTGTTGCGATTAAAGACTGGATTTATGTACAGAAAGGAAATTGAATACATGTGCGAAGTAGGTAAATTGCTACTGCGATAATGCGGGTGCTGGCTGCCACTTAATCATTTGGCAATACGCGTCCCTAGTCGATATCATGATATCAGATAGCACGAAGCAATGATTATAATATGGCCAGGAAAAATATGCCGACAACGGAAGGTGGCGCGGATGAGTGCGGAACTGCTGAGTTAATCGAAGATGGCGCAAGTGCTGAAATCTCAGAGGATCTTGCTGTCATATGCGTCGCTGAAGGTTGGAATGCGGCGGTCCCACTGACCAAGGAACAATTGCGATTCTCGTACTACAGGAAGGCATTTGAAAAGCTGAAGGATGGCAAGCAAAAATGTTGCTGGAATTGGGCGGCCGGTTTGTTTTCTGGGAATTGGTTGCTATATCACAAAATGTATATTTGTCTGGGAATGTATTCTGTAATGCTTTATGTAAAGGATTTCGTAATTGTTCTTGTGGGACGTGCATATCCCGCGTTTAGATATTGCTATTTCGAAGGGTCCTTATTGATCAAGTTGATTCGTTTTACGTTGTTCCTTACCCCCCATGTATTAATGGGAATGTTAGGGAATTATTTGCTGTTAAAAAGTTCCAAACGTAAGGTACAGAAAGGCTACCACTTGTGTCCCAAATATAATGGACTTAATACCGGCTGCGTTGTTTGTACTAACATAGGGCTACTTTGCTTGGCAATAATGGTATATACGTGCGGGGACATGGGGTTTATTGACGATGGGTTTTGTTCTGGATATACTGAGTTGCTTGATCTAAGTTTAACTCTAGCTTTAGATCTAATCTCTTTTCCGTTCATTTGGCTTCCTATTATAATTAGAGATTTTGTTAATATACGAAAATCAAAAAAGGAAGCTATATCCACTTCCACAAAGATTAAGAACGTTTAGGGCGAACAAACGCTTGTGATTCTTCAGCGTCTGCCCGCAATCTTTCCCACTAACAAGGGCAAAGTAGATGGATTGCTTGCGACAATGTGAGTCTGCTTTTTTCGTAAAATGATTTGACACAGCACGATATTAATTAATATACTATATCTAATAGACAATATCAAATAGTGGTAATATGACCAACGAAAATCTACCAACAACAGAAGATGGCGCAGATACTGGTATGGCAGATGAGTGCGAATGTACGGAACCAACGAAGGATGATACAAATCCTGAAATCTCAGAAGATATTGCCCTCATATGTATAGCTGAAGGTCGAAATGCAGCAGTTCCACTAACGAAGGAGCAATTAGAACGCTCATATTTCAGGAAAGCCTTTGAAAAGCTGAAAGGTGGCAAGCAAAAGTGTTGCTGGAATTGGACAGCTGGATGCTTTGAGACAGTCTGGTTCCTCTACCATAAGATGTATCTTGAGCTAGTGATATTTACTGCAATAGAATTCTTAGGGTTTTGCGTAATGGGTTTCGTTAGCGTTTTTCATGAATATCTCCCGTTGAAGTATTTTGATGTAGTACACCCTTTGGTTCCATTCCTTACCATTGCGTTGTTCCTTGCCCCCCATGTATTACTTGGAATGTTCGGTAATTATTGGCTATTAAAAAGTGCCAAACGTAGAGTGGAAAAAGGCTATCACTTGTGCCCAAAATACAATGGGCTTAATACTGGCTGCATGATTTGCGCTGGTATAGGAACGCTTTGTTTTTTTATAATAGGGATTGCGTCCGGCTATATAACGGCTGGTGATAATAGCGGATTTGGCTTCAAAAGCCCTACCATTGTCATGTTAGTCCTTTATTCAGTCACTTGGTTTCCCATCATTTTTGTTGTGATTAGGGATAGAGTTAATATCCAAAAAACAAAAAAGAAGGCGATGATATCGGGGACCCCCGACAGTCGATAAAAAAGATGTTTGGCTACTTACCCATTGCAAATAAAAGTTATTCATTTGGAGTTGTGGCTCCTTATTTACAGAAACAAAGACTTGCGACGTGACAACGAAAAACTTGACAATGCAGACATCTTACTATTAGGATCCCGGGTAGGTGGTGTAGTTTAGCAAGGAAGATATGACAAGTAAATATATACAAGAAAAAGAAGGTGGCGCGGATGCCGGTTTGAAAGATGAATGTGAATGTACGGAACCAACGAGTATCAATCCTGAGCTAACGGAGGACATTGCAGTTGTATACATCGCTGAAGGTTGGAGTCTTGCAATTCCACCAACCAGGGAGCGATTAGAGCACTCATATTACAGGAAAGCGTTTAGAAGGATAAACAAAAAGCAAATACCTCGCTGGAATTTTGCCGCTTTCATTGGGACGCCGTTTTGGTTGCTCTATCATAAGATGTATCTTGAAGCAGGAGCGTTTTTGGTACTTTCTGTGTGTTTAGGTATGGCGTGTGAGTTGTGGGATATCTCGTCCCCTATGGCATCGATACCGATAGCAATGGGAGTTTCAGGGAATGATTTGCTATTAAATAGTGCTAAACGCAGAGTGAAAAAAGGCTATCACCTGTGTCAAAATTACAATGGAACTAGTAGGAGCTACTTTGTCTATTCTTGCATAGCAGCAGCTTGCGCAGCAGTAGCTCCCCCTGTCCTAAAGATTGATCCAGAGCTGATTTTGGGTTACTTGCTCTTTATTGCATTAGTTATTCCTTTCCCTATTGTTGCAATTATAGATAAAATCAACATACGAAAAATGCGTAAGGGTATAAATGTGAGGGCGCGCCAACGATAGTCATATTAGATATTACTTCCTAAGAAAATTTGGAACTGCTCAAAAATGTTATTTAACGCGCGAGATATTCCACTTGCAACGTGGTACCAAGACGCATATGACCCAAAAAGGAACAAGAATAAAATAAATACGAAAATATATGTCCAAAATCTAACATTTGGGAGCCGCATGGGAACGTCTGACGTTAGCGTGCGCTCGTAGCATTCGGGGATAAGCTTGTTTATATTGTACTCACTGAGGGATGGATTTTTGCCATTAATAAATGCGTATAATCTGCGTTCGTAATTTTTTATGGAGGGCTGGCTTTCTAAATCGTTGTATCGGCCTCTAAAACCAAGCGCTAATACGTGAAAGTATATGGTTGCGAGGCTTCTTCGCGAGGGGTCGTACCGTGACAGCAAATCGTCGATTTTTTGAAAAATCTGAGTCCCTGCTGACTGAGATTGGAAAACTTGGCTTTCTAACAAGTATTTTTGCCAAAGCTGTTGCCCGCTCCATGGCAGTGTCAAAAATACTTCGTCCGCAAGCGCAACCATAGCATATTGCGCGTCTTTGAACTGAAACGAATCTGTTTGATCTAGCAAGTGCACTATCTTTTTCGTTTGTTCTGTTAAGCGTTTCTTTAATTTTGACTGGATTTCATCCGCTGCTTTTACGGCGTGGACGGGAACGTTTTTTATTTCATGATAAAAAAGTGGATGCTG
>JAISRQ010000098.1 GCA_031273545.1 Holosporales bacterium | reverse complement strand
CGCGCATTGGGATGGAGGTCCTAGTTACGTTTGAAAATGGGAACCCGGATTTACCGGTCATCGTTGGGTGCCTCTATAATGGGGAGAACAAAATGCCTCCTGATGTTACCGCGGAGCCGCGCATTGTGATGCTGAAAACGAAAACGTCCCCTGAAAAAGATGAGTTGGCAAACGTGATGAGCTTCGACGATACTGAAGAGAAAGAGAAGATCATGTTTAATGCAACAAAGGATTTTGAAATATCGTCCATTGCGAAGGAAAACTTGTTTTTAGTTAAACAAGATGGGGAAAAAACAACTACTCAGATGCAAATCACGGATGGGTTACTTGAAACCACAATAACAAAAGGAGAAAAGAAGACGACAATAGAAGAGGGAAATTACTCTATTGCATTAAAAAAAGGGTCGTTGACGATAGAACTTGAAGACGGCGATGAAGTGATCACCTTAAAGAAGGGCAACTATATTATGAATTTTGATGATGGCGAGATGACCATTACCGCGAAGAAGGATATTACTATAACAACGGATGCAGCCCTTTCGGTTACGGCCCAAAAAGATATCACGTTAACCTCACAAGCTGGCATAGTTTTAAAAGCAACAAAGGATATTGAACTAAATGCGACCGGGGAAATAAAACTTACGGCTACGAAAAATATTACGGAAAAAGCGACTATGGATGTCGTAGTCGAGGGCGTGAACATTAACCAAAAAGCAAGTATGGACCATAAAATTGAAGGGTTAAATGTCGCGCAAAAAGCAACGATGGATTGGAAAAGCGAAGGGTTAAACTGGGCAGCCAAGGGGACACTCGAAGCTAAATTGGAAGCGCTCAACGTAACGTGCAAGGCAACCATGGACGGGATATTCGGAGGACTGCAAGCAACGTTGGACGGTAGCCTCATGTCTACTACGAAGGGCGGAGCAATCGCAGCACTAAAGGGCGGCATGAACATGATTGGGTAGCTGTTTGGAGAATTTTAGCTCCTGTTTCCGGTTCATTTCCTTGCACGTCGGAGATTCCGGTCTGTGGTATAACCCAGGTTTAATCGCGGGCTCCTAAATATTGCGGACAAAAAAACGGAAGAGCCATAAGCTTTTGGTCCAATCAAAAGTCCGTAATTATTCTCTAGGGGGACATACTTGAGTAAACCCCTTCAAGTCCTTATGTTACTACCACTCTACGAACTTTTATAATTCTTTAGAATCCGGTTCGAATTCATTGGGGCCCCAGGTTTATTCAGTATTCGAAGTTTCATTTTCAGCTATACCTACAGCTTTTTCATATCACGTTAAATAACCAATCAGACAAACCTTTCCTTTACACCAGGCTTTTCTTTTCTGCTGTGGATTTTCCGGGACGAACAAACGCTCGTGATCCTTCAAGCTATGGTTCGGAGACGCCGATACACGTAATGGCTGGGACACTAGGATTCGAACCTAGGGATGACGGTACCAAAAACCGTTGCCTTACCGCTTGGCTATGTCCCAACTAAGGTTAATGATAGCAAATATTGACGGCAATCAAATACCTTTGTGACTGATTTGTCCAATTTTTCTAAATTAGGGCGGGGATAAGGCTATCGTAGTACCCCATCCCAAAGATTACTGACCTTTTTGGTGGCTGACAATTGCTTGCTATTCTTCAGCTCCTGGCCCACAATCTTTTATTTTTTTATTCTTTACTCTTGCTATTCTACCCTTAGTCCTATTCGTACAATCTAACAGCCTTTTCTATAAATTGAAGCGCTTCGCCACGTGGTCTCTGGAAAATATTTCTTCCTATGATAGACCCGGTGCCGCCCCCCTGTTTCACGACAAGAACGTCTTCCAACACCTTGCTCGCGTCCTTAGCGGCCCCTCCTGAGAAAATTACGGCCCGGCGTCCATTGAAACAGCAATTCACAATATGGCGCACCCTGTCCACAGGAGTGTCCATTTTGACGTTTTTGTACAGATCCTTCGAATCCGTGCGCGCAATCGCCTCATGTGGAAGGTTTACCTTTACGATATGCGCCCCAGCCAAACACGCCATATGCGCACTGTACGCGATCGTATCCAACGCCATTCGCGGATCATCCGCACTTGCACCGCTGTTCCCGTACATATCTGACGCAGTTGCAGTCACGCCGCTTCCACGTGGGTACGCCCACACAACAGTAAACAAGCCACATTCACGTGCTTGAGCTGTTATATCACTCAGTTCTTCTAGTTGTTCTAGGTACGAGTCTGAGCCGGGGTACAACGTAAACCCAACTCCAACACATCCTAAATCTACAGCATCTTGGATTGACGCAACGACAGCTTGATCTGGGTCCACGGACGACGGCAATAGGCGGTTAGAGTGGTTCAACTTCAAAATCATGGGAACCGCCCCTAGGTATGATTCTACGCCAGCCCTAAGCCAACTTAGCGGGGCTGTGTAGCCGGATAGACCGCCTTCTGCTGCGAGTTGGAAGTGGTAATGAGGAGAAAAACCCTCTGGGTTGGTTAGGAATGTTGTCGGTCCATGCTCAAAGCCTTGGTCTACGGCCAGGAGCATGATATGCCCGCTTCCGCCGAGGCGCCCATGCATAAACAGGCGGGCCAAGTTTAACTTTACGCTTGGTGGCTCGCCTTCATAGTGGTTGAGTATATCTTGAACTTGCTTAGTAATCGCCACGAGGGGTCCTTTTCTTCATCACAAATGATGCCAAATTGTATCAATATGTGTAGTAATTCGCAACGGGAGGACCTTAAAGTCTCTATAAAAACTCCGGTTGTGTGGTTTTTTAGTTATGGCGCACTAAACGCACGTTGCCATATCTACCATAAGATGGTATGAGTTTTTATAATGAGAAGCCTTAGGATACACACTTTCCAGAAAACTGCGGACTTTTTGTGGGGACAAACGCTCACTGGCCTTCAAACTCTGGCCAGTAATATTTGTACGCTTCCCATAAGTCTGGTTGGCTTCCTTTTCGTATGACAAACGTGCTTTGGAGCTAAGTCCTTTATTGCAGCGGATACCATCCCGCATAGTGATTGTAAAACTTCCAAACTCCTAATCCATCAGGGAGATGAACTTTACAAAAAAAGGGGATACAATCTCGTCTTACTTCCGGAATATCTGACAGTATATACAATTCGTTTGCGATAAATAAACTATCTAATGTTCCAACTATTTTGTTCGGGGGTACCACTGTTACCCAATCACGAAAAGAAACCCCACTACACGCAGATAAATCTAATAACCTTAACCTTGTTTTACCAAAAGCTTGAGCACCAATGTTCTTAACACTGCTTGGAATATGGATTTCTTTTAGGCCAGTACACCCACAAAAAGCACTCTCTCCAACAGTGACTACACCATCTGGAAGGGTAAATAAGTCTAGCCTAGTACAATCAGAAAATGCATGACAATCAATATAAGTCAGCCTAGGTGGAAGCTCCGTTAGAGCTAGAGAAGTACATCCCATAAATGTTCCCCACTCAATAGAAGTTAGTCCAGCTGGAAGCTTTCTCAGAGCCAAAGAAGTACACCCTTCAAACGCATTTTTCTCAATAGAAGTTAAGCTATCAGGAAGAATTGTTAGAGCTAATGAAGTACACCCTTCAAATGCACTGTACCCAATAGAAGCTAGCTTAGTTGGAAGCTCTTTTAGAGCCAAAGATGTGCACCCTTTAAATGCGTGGTTCCTAATAGAAGTTAAATTATCAGGAAGAGTCTCTAGAGCCAAAGAAGTACACCCTTCAAATGCATACGCCTCAATGGAGGTCACGCTACTAGGGAGAGCTGCCATAACCAAAGATTTGCAGCCAGAAAATGTCGAGCACTTAATAGATGTGATACTATCCGGAAGCACGACTTCTTTTAGGTTTGAACAATCTGCAAAAGCCCAGCCAGGGAGACTATCCCTCTCTTCCTCTATAATAACTCGCTCCAATGTCCTTTTTATGCCCCAATGAGAGGAATGACTGCATAGACTATCTAGTGAGACGTTATTGCAGATGTACCAATTTCTTGAACTATTGTTAGGTAAATCTTCTTCCTTCTCAATGATGGCATACCCAAGCCTTTTAGCATCTGCCCTCTGTTGCTCATAGCGGCGCTGCTGTTCAGTCGTTATTACTAGTTCTGGGGCGCTGTTTGGACTGATACCACCACGACAGTGTCCGCCTATACTAAGCAGGTAACTAGTCAACAAAATACCGTTTATTCTTAATATTTTACTCATACTACTTAAACATCGAATCATACAGTTTACTATAACTATAGTATATAAACAAAGCTTATGACATGTCTATAAGAAAATGCGTTGCATGTCTGCCAAAAAAAACAAGCTCTTTTTAGGAGCAGTTCTACGTGCTCCTTCATAAGTCTGGTTGGCTTCCTTTTCGTATGACAAACGTGCTTTGATGGCCAAGCCCTTTATTGCTTCGGATACCATCCCGGGGAAGCATGATTAATTTTGAAAATTCCTAATCCGTTCCCATAGATGCAGAACTCAGTAAACGTAACAAAAGTAAACGTGTGCAGGTTGACTAATTCGGCTGGCGGAAGGAGAGGGATTTGAACCCTCGATACACTTACGCGTATAGCGGTTTTCGAGACCGCCCCATTCAACCGCTCTGGCACCCTTCCAACGCAATTGTAGCACAAGCGGACGACCCGGAAACAAATAAAAAAAGTTCACAAATACGCTTTCTTCTATTATTGTGACATATGTAGGGAGCGCACAGTTGACGTTTTGTTTTTAGCTGAGATTAATTGACGATGATGCATTATTTATTAAAAAAAACTTACAATTGCGTAAAATTGCGTAAAGCGATGACTGCTGAACCTGGGGGTTGTAATGTCCCGGAAGCAGTGTACGGCTTTGGTCTAGGCCCATTTTCCAAAAGATCACGGACTTGTTGGACGAGCAAGCGCTTGCTGTTACTCTGTTTCTTGTCCGCAATTTTTGGGGAGTTCGGCGCAATGGAAGCATCAACCAGCGCACTTGCAGCGTCTCCAGATGCACCTGCCGTAGCTTCCGCTTCTTCGAATAACGCGCGCCGAAAAGCCAAAGGGGCAACGATCGTAGCCAAAGTGGGCAAGGACGTAATCACAAACGCAGATGTCCTTGCTCGTTGCATGATGATTGCCGTGTTTTCAAACCAATCAACTGAGCCTAACTCCAATTTTATCCGTAATATTCGGTCACAAGTTATTCAGAAATTGATAGACGAGGCTGTATATGGACAAATTGCCGCCCGGTCAAAATTAGATATAGACGATAGCGATATTAATAACTACGTAAAAAATTACTCACAACAATGCGGAATGCTGCAATCTCAATTCGAGGAAATTTTAAAAAAGCAAGGTATTTTGGCCACGTTCAAAAAACTGGCAAAAGCGAAGATAATTGCGTCTGTGTTTAATTCATCCGCATGTCAAAGCGACTTAGCGCGCGTAACAGAACAGCAAATAACGAAACGCATAGACGAGATTACTGCAAATGATAGTAAAACTCAGTACTCTATCTCAGAGATCGTTTTTTACTCAAAGGGGAATGTTGCTGCGGAGCATTCGGCCAACAAAACATTTGAAGAAATCCAAACTCAAATGAACGCTAAAGCAGCCCCTAACTCCAAAATATTTCAAGATTTTGCTCAACAATTATCTCAGGCCCCAACCGCCCAAAACAATGGTCATAGGGGGTGGGTTGTCGAAGATGAGCTGGACGGCGCATCAAAAGAAGAAATAAAGAAACTAAAGCTTGGGACGTGTTCTCGCCCGGTTAAGGTGCGAAATGGCGAGTATCGGATTTATTTTTTGAATGACATAAAACAACCGGGACACTTGCCATACAGCGATACAACGGTTGATTTGTGTGTCGTTACTGTGCCGTATAATCCATCAATTCCACAGAACGAGCAAGAGTCAATTCAACGGCGCGTAAATGCGCTTATGATTTGTACATCAGAGCAGGAATTAAAGGGAACGGCTGACGAAT
>JAISRQ010000125.1 GCA_031273545.1 Holosporales bacterium | reverse complement strand
CCAATCACGTGGTGGATCGAGTTCTTGAACAATCCTTTGTCCGATAATATTAAGGAAATTGTAAAGTTTGAACCAATTATTGGGGAGGCAGTTGATATGTTTAATACGGTGTCTAAGGATCCTAAGACGCAGGAACTGATGAGGATGCGCGAAGAGGGCGAACGGAATTATATTTCTGCAATGTTGTGTGCTGAGCAGAGGGGTATACAACTTGGGAAGCAGGAAGGTATACAGCTTGGGAAGCAGGAAGGTATACAACTTGGTGAGCGTAGGAGCAGGATAGAAACTGCACGAACGATGATTGCGGAGAATATACCTATTGAAACTGTTGCAAAATGCACTGGTCTTTCTATGTCAGAACTAATATCTCTGGAGTAGTGTGGTGGATCGAGTTCTTGAACAATCCTTTGTCTGATAATATTAAGGAAATTGTAAAGTTTGAACCAAGTATTGGGGAGGCAGTTGATATGTTTAATACGGTATCGAAGGATCCTAAGACGCAGGAACTAATGAGGATGCGCGAAGAGGGCGAACGGAATTATATTTCTGCAATGTTGTGTGCTGAGCAGAGGGGTATACAACTTGGGAAGCAGGAAGGGATACAACTTGGTGAGCGTAGGAGCAGGATAGAAACTGCACGAACGATGATTGCAGAGAATATACCTATTGAAACGGTTGCAAAATGCACTGGTCTTTCAGTTTCAGAGTTAAGAGAACTTGGAATGCCCTAACGCACTATAGCTCGATGATCAGGGTTGTTCGCAAAGTCTACACATGTTGTCTTGTAGGCGAAGGCAATGTCCGCAGTTAATGCAGATCGAAGGTTTAGGAATCACAAACGTTCGGTCTGCTCGAAAGTTTCAGCTTTATGGGGAGCAAGCACACATTGCTTGAAGGATTTGTTTTGCGTGGGGTAGTACGCGGTAGGTTGATATAATTAGTGGGGGGAAATATGAGTAACTTTACAGCGATAGCAGTGTCAACATGTCTTGGGCTTGTTGGTGTGTTGTTTTTCGCAAGTGGCTATATGATGTCGCGAGGGCTGCTGTATGCGCACCTTCCGTCAATGTCTAAGGGGTCGCGGACACCTAGCTTTAATGCGGATGAGATTGTATCCGGCCAGGGACTAACAGATTTGAGCGAGGATTGCGACGAGTTTGCTGCGCGAGATTTGGAGAGCTTGGCGGGACTTCTGAAAAAGAGGGGCGTGAAGAGGACTCCGTCTCCTAGCGTTGAGAAAAAAAAGAGGGAACCGTTAGTGCGACAAAGTGTTCCCTATATCGTTCCGTTTAGATGGCTTGGTCAATAGGCAGAACATCCTATTTCTGAGATTTTGTAAGGAGACTCTAAGCGCGGCGTATGAGTAGGCCAAATACTGATTGGATTACGCATGCATCGTGCGCTATAATGAATCTGTCAGGGATACCTGACTATGACGATAAATATTGGTTAGAATAGGTGACTTGGACCCGGGGGCAGTACCCGGCGCCTCCACTTCGGACTTGCCTCAGGGCAACATACGGGGGCGACACAGCTTCGACAAGCGCAATAAAGGGTCAGTGTTCGTTCGTGATTGTACCGTCGTTATCGGGCAAAAAAAGTATAGATGCCAATGTTTCAAGCATCTCGGGTGTCGCTGCAAACTCTAACCGCTCTAGTAAGCGGAGCAAGATTGCAAACAGCAATGGCCAAGGCCTTGCGATAGCTGCCTAATTAGCCTAACGGCGAATTAGTAGGCTTTACACTCGCGGTTTGAGGGCGACCGGGCAACAGAACGCCCTCACTGTTGCAGATATGACGTATCGTTTTCTACGTTGTTTGTTTTCATTCTAATAAGGATTACGAACTTTCTTCGCGAACAAGCGCTTACTATTATTCAGATGCTTGTCCGCAATTATTGGAATATTCAGTATCTTTGCGCTAATCAGCCTGCAAGTATTTCTTCAAATATTTTCCCGTAAAGCTCGCACGACGTTTGGCCACCTCTTCTGGTGTTCCTTCTGCAATGACGCTACCGCCGCGCACTCCGCCTTCTGGGCCCATGTCAATCACCCAATCCGCAATTTTTATTACATCAAGGTTATGCTCAATAATGAGCACGCTGTTTCCTTGGTCAACCAATCGGTTTAGCACGTCGATTAATTTGCGCACATCTTCAAAATGTAACCCTGTTGTCGGCTCATCAAAAATGTAAAGTGTGCGCCCTGTCGCTTTTTTGCTTAATTCCTTTGCAAGCTTTACCCGCTGAGCTTCGCCTCCGGACAGCAACGTTGCAGAGTGTCCAATCGACAAATACCCGAGTCCAACTTCCTGAAGGCGTTTCAATTTAGTCCATATTTGCATATGATTTTCAAAAAATGACACTCCATCATCTATCGTCATATTTAATACATCGGATATATTTTTGTCTTTATATTTTACGGACAGTGTTTCCTGATTATAGCGCCGCCCGTGACATTGGTCGCATTCCACATACACGTCAGACAGGAAATGCATCTCAATCTTCGTAACTCCGTCGCCTTGACACGCTTCGCAGCGCCCCCCCTTGATGTTGAACGAAAAGCGCCCACAGTCATACCCACGCGCCTTGGACTCCGGTAACGCCGCAAACCATGCCCTTATCGCAGAAAAACAACCTATATATGTGGCTGCGTTCGATCTCGGGGTCCTTCCAATCGGGGATTGGTCAACGTTTATCATTTTATCAATTGCGTCTGTTCCTAATACATCGTCACAAAAAGATTGGTCAACACCTTCATTCGCGAATCTTTTTCCCAAAGTTTCAGACAAACACTCCAGCAAGCTTGACTTTCCACTTCCTGACACTCCTGTTATACAAACAAAGCGCCCAAGGGGAATATCGACGGAAAGGTTCTTTAAGTTATTAATCTTCGCGTTAACGATCCTTAGCCACGGGACCTTTCCCCATTCTTTTGATGCGCCAGAAATTCCGCGCCATGCAGCGTCCTCGTATACGCCGCGTCCCCATGTTTTGTAACGTCTTTTTGTTGATGCTTCTATTTTTTTTGACTCAACATCAACAGGCCTCCTTACTTTAGGAACAGCAATTTTTTTGCGCCCAGTCAAATAATCTGCGGTTAGGCTCTTTTTTGACTTAAGAACGTCGCTCAGCTTCCCTTGCGCCACAACGTTTCCGCCCTGAGTCCCGGCACCGACCCCTATGTCAATTACCCAGTCTGCTTGACGGATCGAGTCCTCGTCGTGTTCAACGACTATTACTGTGTTGCCTATATCTCTTAGGTGTTGAATTGTCGCAAGTAACCTATCGTTATCCCTTTGGTGCAGCCCTATGGAAGGTTCATCTAGCACATAAAGGACACCCGTTAGCGCAGAGCCAATTTGAGACGCAAGGCGGATGCGCTGGCTTTCTCCCCCGGATAGCGTGCATGAGGCGCGCGAGAGCGTCAAATATTCTAGCCCGACATCTTGCAAAAATTTCAGCCTGTTCGAAATTTCTTTGACGATTTTTTCCGCAATCTTTTGTTGTTTTTCCGTAAACTCTAACGACTCGAACCAATGCAACGCGTCCGTTACGGACAGACTTGTTACTTCGGCAATGTTTTTATTGTTGACCTTTACGCACAAAGCTTCTGTATTTAGGCGGCTTCCGTTGCACTTAGAGCACTCGCATGTTTTTTGCCAAGGCTGCATTGCGTCATGTAATGCGTCGCTTTTCTCTTCCATAAACCGTCGATTTAAAATGTTTAAAACGCCCTCAAATGGCTTATTGAATTTAAACTCCTTTTTCGCACGGATTGTCATTGGAACAGGAACATCACCAGTTCCATGTAATATGAGATTTTTCGCAAATTCTGGTAATGTCCCAAACGGTGCCGTCTTTGAAAAGCTAAATTGATCTGCCATTGCCTCTAATATTCGTTGGTAATAAGTGCGTACATGCTTGAGTCTATATATGGATAGCGCATCATCTGTTAGGCATGTTATTGCTCCTTGTTTGATGCTTAGGGTCCAGTCAATTACGAGGTGAGGGTCAAACTTGCTTTCCATTCCGAGGCCGTTGCACTGAGGGCAGGCGCCACTTGGGTTGTTGAAGGAAAACATTGACGGCTCTATCTCCCCAATAGAGAAGCCACTAACGGGGCACGCGAATTTTTCTGACAAAATGATCATCTCGCTAGATTTATTCGCGTCAGCTCGTTGAATCCACACGATTCCGTTCGTCAAGGCAAGTGCCGTTTCCAAGGATGTGCGCACGCGAGTATGCCAGGCGCCAGCGGCGTTGCTATCGGTAGGAACGGCTAGCCTGTCAATGACAATCGCGATTGTGTGCTTGTCGTAGCGTCCTAACTCTGGGACTTCGTTTATTTGGTATATCTTTCCGTCTACGTATATTCGTTGAAATCCTTGCTTCATAAAAGATTGAATATCTTTTTTATATTCTCCCTTTCGGTCCATTATTACTGGGGCTAACAAGTAAAATTTCATCCCAGCGTCAAGTTTATATATGCGTTCAGACATTTGATCTACGGTTTGAGCTTCGATTGGCAAGCCCGTTGTTGGCGAATGCGGAACTCCAAGGCGGGCGAAGAACAAGCGCATGTAATCGTAGATCTCAGTAACGGTGCCAACAGTAGAACGAGGGTTGTGGGATTTTGTTTTTTGGTCAATAGATATGGCTGGGCTTAGTCCGCTGATGGAGTCGATGTCCGGCTTGTCCATCATGTGTAGGAATTGGCGTGCATACGAGGACAAGCTTTCCACATAGCGTCGCTGACCTTCGGCATATATTGTGTCAAACGCAAGGGAGGACTTGCCAGAGCCACTTACGCCTGTGATGACGACGAATTTATTGCGGGGGATGTCTAAGCTTATGTTCTTTAAATTGTGCGTCCTTGCGCCACGGATAGAGATTACGTCTCCGCTTGGAGAGGGGGAGTCCTCGCTCAGGTGAACGTTATTCGCGGAGGATGGAAGGTTTTCGTTTAGGTCGCTATTGATTGGCAAAGAGATAGGGTCTTCGTTTTGGCAACGGGAATTACGAGTTACAGAAATATTGCTCTTTGGCGAAGACGCACCTTCCCCAAGCAGCCCAACGGGCGCGAGGCTCGGAAAGACTTGTTCTTTGCGAATCGGCTCTACTAGCTTTTTGTTATTTTGTTCTACTGCCTTTGTTCTAAGTCGCATCGGCGTTCGCCTGAAAATACCACCAACTCTCTATTATATACTGAACTGTACAAAAAAATAAACACTTTAGGCCTTTATTAAGGATTGGAACCTGAGGTATCCGGCGGGGTACACCCTCTAAAAATAAATATACAAGATGCGAAAAAAACTTCTGCATTGTGCGAAAAAGCTGCTGCATTGGATCTCGGAATCTAAAACGAGAGGGGTTGTGTTTTGTATTTGACGTTGGTATAATAAAGACTATAAGAGTGTAATTATGTCGGAGATGTGGTCGTGTTCCAGAAGTCAATTCAAAATATTTGTTTTCGCGCGCTTTGTTTCGTATATTCGTGCTTTTCCGTAGAAATGAACGCGACTACCCCAAGCGGAGACGTCGCAGTGGCAAGCGGGTCGGGTGTTATTGTTTCGAAACCACAGCCCATAAGCCTTCAATCACAATCAGATCAAGACGATCCTAGATGGCTGTTTGAGAAGGCGGTGGACTTTTATTACGGTTGTAAAGGTGAGATTAACTTAGAGGAGTCTGCTAGGTATGTAAAATTGTCTGCAGATCTAAAATACGCAGATGCGGAGTTCAATTATGGATACTTTCTTCAATACGGAATTGGCGTGCAGAAAGATCTGGCCCAAGCTATGAGTTATTATAAACGAGCTTCCGAACATGAATTCTCAGACGTACGAGGGGATGCGATGGCTTATTTGGGGCTATGTCTAGAATTTGGAGAAGGTGTTACGAAGGATTACAAGCAGATAGCAGAATATTACAAAAGTGCGGCGGATATGAGGTCTTCGTATGGAAAGGATGGTTTGTTAAATTTTTTGACTTCTGTAAATGAAAATGACATGGATTTGCGTTCATTCGTTCATGAATTTAAATGTTTGGCGGATGCTGGAGATGCTTGGGCCGCGTGTGTGTATGGGCGTTGCTTAGAAAAAGGGAAAGGAGTGCAGCGTAATGTTACTGAAGCTCTTCGATATTATGGACTATCCGCGGCTGGAGGGGATGAGTTCGGACAAGAGAATTTTACTAGATTTTTGAACACGACGCATTTTTCTGATTCGGACCTAACTCTCTTAATCGTGCAGACCATAATGCTTAGTGGAGATAGTGGGGCGTGGGGGCAATATTTTTACGGGCATTGCCTAGAGGATGGTACGTGGTTTGGGAAAAATTTGCCTCTAGCAGCGCTTTTTTACAGTGGGGCTGCTGTCAAAGGAAATGTATGTGGACTGACTAATTTAATTAGACTAATTAGTTCAAATGTTGGCACAGCACCAGATTTATGTAACATCGCTCTATTATTTAAGCGCCTTGCTGATAAATCAGATGAGTGGGGGCAGTGTTTTTACGGACTTTGTCTTGAGCACGGAACAGGCGTAGAAAAGAATATTGAAAAAGCCTTTGGTTTATTCCGATTGTCTGCTGAACAAGGAAATCCAATGGGAAGGGCTCAATTATTACGGTGTTTATGCGAAAAAGAACTAGGTAGCGTGGATATAACTGCTTTTGCACATGCTTATAAACTTATGGCGGACAAGTCGGATGCTTGGGCCGCGTGTGTTTACGGGGTTTGTTTAGAAAAAGGCAAGGGCGTCAAGGTTGATCTAACTGAAGCTGCAAAGTATTACAAACAGTCAGCTGTAAAGGGAGATACGCATGGGGAGTATTACTATGGTTGCTTTTTGTATCGTGATCGTGGTGAACCTCAGAATCTATCTAACGCGGTTAAATACTTTGGATTATCTGCTGACAAAGGAAACGCTTCTGCACAGTGGATGTATGGGAACTGTATGCGGTCTGGCGAATGGGGCGTTCAGGACGTACATTACGCTGCGAGATATTACAAGCTATCTGCGATGCAAGGAAATTCTGGTGGACAATATGAATATGCTCGCTGTCTATATGAGGGAACGGGGGTTGCCAGGGATGTAAATGAAGCTGCAAAGTATTTTAAGCTATCTGCGATGCAAGGGAATTCTGATGGGCAAAGGATGTATGAACGCTGTATACAAGGTGGAATAGTGGGGAGCGATTAGTATTTGCGCTAAAAAGCGTAAGGGGTTTTCTTCGGAACTCCTACGTCTTACCTTTAAATTAACCCACATTAGAGCTAGAATGCGGTGGGCCGGATAAAAGAGGATATGTATGCAAAATGATTCATTAAATAATTTTGGTGCAGATGCGCTGTTTGTTGATGTTGCTAGTAGCAGGCTGTGCGACGTATCGGATTTTGTTTGCCAAGTGTCTGGTTTTACGGGATCTGCGGGTTTTTTAATACTGAGAACAGGAGAACAAGAAAATCAACGCCCAAGAGGGCTAATCCTTGTCGATTCGCGATACACGCTGCAAGCGAGGGCGCAATGTCCACATTTTGATGTCGTTGAAGTCAGCAGCGTTAAACATCGATATTTGCAGATTCGCGAGTGGTGCTTCAGGAACCTTCGTCGCGATTCTGTTGTTGCGTACGCGAATTTATCTATGGAGAATTTCGCACGATTAAAAAAAATATTTCCAAACTTTACGTTTGTAGCAAAGTCAGTGGAGGGCACTAAAACCTTCTACGAAATTGAAGCTTATGATGAGAAATATTGTGGCGAGAACTCCTTGTCTAAGCTAGCATACGTAACTGAATTTGTGTCAAATAACGGAGCCTTGCTTTTGTCTTCCCCAGATTCCATTGCTTGGCTGTTGAATTTGCGTTCCAAAAACGTAGTCGATTATTCTGTGGCGTTTCCGTCCTTGGCGTTGATTTACCCAGAAGGGGCGTATGTATTTCTTCCGCAAAATTCGTTTAATGTGCCGCAAAATTCACCTAATTGTGTGACGTATATTCAGGTACCTTGTTGCGAATTCAAGAATAAATTAAGGGAGGTTGTGCAGCAACTTTGCTTAACAACGTTACTAATTGATGAATCTCAAGTGCCTCAAGATGTGTATGAATGTCTTCCAAATATAACAATAATAAATAATCCAGATCCTATTTTGAAACGTAGGTGCACAAAAAATAAAACCGAATTGACACACGCGCGGCGAGTGCACGAGTTTGAAGGGGGGGCAATAATAGAGCTTCTGGCGTGGATTGATTCGTGCGATTTCCCGTTTTCGGAACTGGATGTTGCGGAAAAATTAGAAGAAATTCGACAAAAAAATGGTAGATTTCCCGCCGTCGCTCCACCATTTGAAGCGTTGTGCGGAAGGTCTGGTATATGCGCAGAGGGGGCTCCGGTATATACAGGGCCAAGCTTTAGGTCAATTGTGGCGAGCGGAGCGAACGCTGCGGTAGTACACCATTCTCCTACAAGCGCACTTTGCGAGGGCTGTGTGTTGATCGATGTTGGCGGTCATTATTACGGCGCAACTACGGATATGACGCGGACGATTTGGATAGGAAAAAAGCGCGAAAGGTGCAATTGTGAGGGAAGTCTCAGTGATATTGCTAACTCTAATCTTGCCTCAACTCAGGACCGTCTTGTGAATCAAGACCCTGCGTTAACTCAGGCTGATATTGCGGATCAAGGCTTCGCGCCAAGTCAAGCCATCGTCGACGCCTATACGCGTGTGCTACGTGGGCACATTGCTCTGGCAATTGCGATTTTCCCCAGTGGGACGACCGGAGGCCAGTTGGATGCGCTCGCTCGGCAATTCCTTTGGGCTCACAAGCAGGACTATGGACACGGGACAGGACACGGAGTCGGAAGCTATTTAGAAGTACATGAAGGCCCTTGTGGGATATCAAGCGGAAATATGTATCCGTTGATGCCTGGGATGATCCTTTCTAACGAACCTGGTTTTTACAAGAGCGGAGAATTTGGCGTGCGGCTTGAAAATTTAATGCAAGTGTGTCCATGTCGCGACTCCTGCGTGGGGCGGAATCACGAAGGCGCGCCAGGTGAGAGCACTTGTAACGAATGCGGAGGCGCATCGGGTAAGCCGAGGGAGTTTTTGTGCTTCGACACCCTGACTCTCGTCCCGTTTTGCGCGTGTCTGACAAATTTTTCTGAGCTGATGACTGAAGAAAAAGTTTGGCTAAAGTGTTACCACATGCGAGTTTTGGAGACGGCCAGTCCACATGTGAGTAAGCCCGCGCAAGTATGGTTAGATAAGGCTTGTCGCGCCTTTATGGAGATTTTGTAGAGATTCTTAACAATATTTGGATTCAACCGCCATGTGATGTACAATTACAACAAGTTGCCGGGAATGGCTTTCATGGAGCAGGTATGTTTAACGATAACGAAAGAGATGAGGTTATACGCCAATATGTTCGCGAATTAAGGATGTTCTATCAAGATATCTTTACTTGCGGCGTGGTTTTCTTCTTTTGCCTTATTGCATGGTGCGCAACTGGTGGCGGATTTTGGCCGATTTGGGTTTTGTTAGCGTTCGCAGTAAAGCTCGTGCATCAGGCTTTTTTTATTGGAAAGTTCAAATTGTCAGACCTTGGCTTCACTCGGAAATGGGCATCGTTTATGTCTCCGGAGTGGGAAGAGCAGCAAATCCAAAAGATGAAGCGTTCTGGTGAGCGCGGATGTTGCGGTTCCCCCAGACGTGCGTCGAAAGAGCCAGACAGAGATGCCTCGCGTTGTGACAAGGAATTTGGCTCCAGGGGCAGAGACGAATCTCCCCAAAACGTTCCAGAACATGAGGATTAACGTGAACGTCGCATCCGTCAAAGGTGTTTTTGTCTTGCTTTGTGTGTTGATTGTCGATCAAATTACAAAAGCATTTATCGTAAGTCGTCTCGCCTTACACGAGACTATTCCTGTCTTTCCAGGCTTTAATATTGTGCATGTACGAAATCATGGGATTAGTTTTGGAATGCTTAGTAATGGGCAAATGTGGCAGCGTCTTCTTATTTGGGGTGCTGTCATTTTTTTGATATTGTACCTGATTCGCCAGTTTTTAACTGCAACGCACTGGATCCCGTCTGTGTGCGTTGGGGGCGTGCTCGGGGGCGCTCTCGGAAATGTTGCGGATCGGGCAATTCATGGTGCTGTCATCGATTTTATTGATTTGTACGTGAAAGACCTAAACATATTGTCTTTGACCGTGAAAGAATGGCATTGGCCGGCTTTTAATGTGGCTGATTCTGCGATTGTTGTTGGCGTGTGTTGCTTCGCGCTGTACTCATCAAGGGCAGGAAAAAGCGCGGGAAAGCGGCGGTAGCTTTACTTAGTTGAGTGGCCACTCTTCAAGTGTTTGCTGACTTTTTGGGCGAACGAACGCCCATGATTCTTCGATTTTTTGTCCGCAATATTTAGAAACCATAAACGTTCTATTTAGTAGATGTCCCCAAAAAGATATTTTCGAGGCGTTAGAGATAGATGAAAAGACTTGCGTGTGAACTCAAAACGCGCTATCTTAATGATATGAGATATGAATCCATGTAGAGCTGATATGAAGTTGACCAAGTCGATGAGATCTTTGCGCAAGTTGATACAATCGATAGAATCCCCCCTAATAACAGCAGCTATCGTGTTTGCCCGAGCTTGTCTCTTGTCAACACTAGTGTTGAGCGATCCCACATTCAGTTCCGACAAAGTTCACGCGCCCTCACATCGCTCATCCACAGCAGCCTCCCCACCAGTTTCTTCTTCTCGTCCCCCTGCTGCTGCACAGCGGCGACGCGATAGCTCTGAAGGAAATACTACTCTGCATTATTTTTCCGAGCGTCAGGCTGGTCCTGGGAGGAGATTCATCCCATCTACTTTTGAGCCTGAGGCGACAAAAATCTTTGCTTTTACGGATTCTCATGAACGCTACAAGGGGGAACATTTGGCTTTTAGTATTTTTGATTGCGATCGGTCTAGCTTGATCGTCTCAAACGGCGACCTTGTTGGATCAAAAAGAATGGGAGAAGCAAGCTACCCCGTATTGCAGACTGAGTTTATGCACGAACACACCATCAGCGCTCTTGGAAATTACGAGTTATACTTGATGCCGAAATTTTTCGAGGCTGCACATATGCCGGGGCCTCCGAAGATTGCGGTCCAAAAAATAAAGAATAGTAAGCCTTTGACTGTCACTAAAGCTTGCAATCATATGGGGATGGGGTACACATCAGAGCCTCCAAATATTGTTGAAAAGAAAATGAAAAATAATGAGTGTTTTACGGACAAAAAAGCCTGCAATCATTCGGGGTTTGGATATGTTGGCTATGACCCAATTTGGGTTAACTCTGACTTGCCGTTTAACTATGGAACTCCTTTGGGGCGATGGACTGCTAACCATGTTTGTCGATTTGCTGTAAAAGGGGGCGTTCTTTTCCTTGGCACGCTAGAACCGGGTTCGTGCTTTAAGGATAATAGTGGAAGGATCCTGTGCCAAGACGGTACGTATTGTTCGTGCAAACTAAGCGAAGTATTGGATTATGGAGAATATGATTTTCGTCGTAATTGGGCTCAGATACAACAGAGAAGGGCAGACATATTTGTTGAGTCAGTAGCACTTGCACTTGAAAAGAATCCTGGGGTCAAAAAGGTAGTGGTTATGTCTCATGAGGGCTTTTACGATGCAAAAGCGTTCTTGGGTAGCGTTGCTGGAAGGATTGCTCCACTGTTGGGGAATAGAGCGTGCTGGGTGATATTAGGACATTCCCACAAAGGAAAAACCCAACCAGACAAATGTTCCTTCATAGGACAGTGCGGATCTTTTCGTGGATTTAGGACTGTAATTCCTGAACCTTTCGTCAATGATTTTGCAGTTGTTGACTTGTCAAATACAAAGGCAATCGTTCCTTATCATGACACAAAGACTAAGTTGGAAAAGGAACACCAGCAAAGATGCAGAAGTTCGCTTCAACGTTTTTTAAAATGATTGTCCGACGCTTATGTAAAATTGAAACTGTTTATCCACCTTTCCCGCCTGTTTTTGACTATCGCGACGCTTGAATGGCACTGCAACGTCTAACCGAATGGGGCCGAAACGCGTGAAGTAACGTATCCCCACGCCGACTCCAAACAGCGAACTTCCCTTTGATTCTGAGTCTTTCCTGGAAATTCGGCTTGTCTCGAAGAAGACGACGGACCCAATGTCCTTGGTCAGGCGCACCCTTGGTTCAATGCAAAGCTCAAACAAAGTCGATCCTCCCACGGGTTTATCTTCCTTGTCGAGCTCGCCACACAGCTGGTATCCGTACGCGCGTATGGAATTGCGTCCTCCACCGTAAAAACGCTTATCCAAAGGAATGCAATCAAAATCATTTATCGCAATTCGCCCAAATGACACAAACGACGCAATCACGGTCGCGTTCGCAGAATCTTCTTCGAATGAACGCCGCAGCGGCACATAACCGCGCATGCACCCTGTAAATATTCCCATAACGCTAGCACTTGGGGCCGGTTGTGTATCTTGTAATTTTGTAAATTGTCCGAAATAAGGTTGGCAGCCAACATCGAAAATCATCCCGGATGTAGGGTGCTTTTCACGGTTAGTAATGTCCAGCCTAATATTCGCCGCAATTCCGCACATCGCTTGCTTCACACTGTAACTTCCCCGAGTTAAAGTGCCGCGTTCGACTGTTGGCAAGAGCGAGAATGTTACTCTGCGCTTAGAGTGTTTGGGGCGTTGGATCACTCCTAGAGAAAAAGACGCCTTATCACCTTCGTATGCGATCGTACTCAAGTGTTTTAAAGTCACATCCGCATGAAAATCTTGGTAACGAGCAAACGCATCCGGCTTGTTTAAAAACGCTGTTGAAGAGAATTCATTTTTTCCGCCACGGAATATTGCGCCAACGTCTAATGCTTTTTTGAGAAAATTTTTATGCTGCCACAAAGACGATAACATTATGCCTTCTGTTGCAGAGTAGTACGCGCTTGCCCCGATGGCCCTCGGGGGCGCAGGGACGACGTTTACTTGCACGATCGCAAAGTCGTGCTCCTGGTTGGATGACGTGGTCAGGGAATTATTTGTTGGGTAGGTCCCCTTTCCTTTCACAATATTTTCGGAAGGATTTGCCTCGTTCTCCGCCGAATTTGGTGGCTCCCCCTTTCCTGCTCCCTTTCCTGCTCCCTTTCCTGCTCCCTTCCCTTCTGCAAGCTCTGTACCTGAATTGTTCGCCTTCTTCGCCGAAATAGTGACTTCCGAAAACAAGCCAGAACAAAGCAAGTCTGCCTTCGAATGATTTACGCCAGACTGCGTTAGCTTTCCCCCTTTTTCTATAGGTATACGCTTTAATATAAAGGATTTTGGGACATTGCCCTCCCCACTTATTTGAATATCGGATACTGTAACTAACTTTCCGCCCGTATAAAAATACGTAATTACAGCCTCTTTTGTCTCTCGATTTATGTCAACACGCGGATCTTTTACTTCTGTAAAGAAATATCCTTTATTCTTCAATACTTTGATGATTTTGTTTTTAGTCGCGATCACTTTTGAGAAGTCTACGTATTCGTCTTTTTCTGTTTTTGAGAATGATTCAACATCTTGGTTTTTGTCGCCACTTAGGTGTTTTTCTGAAATCGTATATCGTTTGCCCAAATTTATATTAAACGTAATCGTAATTTGATTATCGTTCCCCTTTTTACAACTTCCTTTTCTTCCGCGTTCCTCTCTATTATTTGTTTTTTGCGTTTTATCGTTTTCCTTTTGAGTGTCTTCTACCTTTTGATTACTATCTCCCTTTATGTTATTTCCCGCTTGTTGTTTCACTTTGATCTCAATATCCACATCAAAGTACCCTGCGCGCGTGCAAACCTTTTCAAGCTGCGCGCGGTCTTCTTCCGCTCGTTTTTGTGCCATCTCCAGTCCAGCTAGCGTGCCATTTTTTTCCTGCATCAGGCTAGATTGGTGACTCAGCTCTACCAACAAAGGAGACGGAATCTCCCCGTGGATTTCTACCACATAAGCACTAAGTTCTACTTCGGACACAGACTGAAACTCCGAACCAGTCGTGCTGTTGCGAGCGTTGGGCGGAGGTGCCACGTGTTCATTTTGACGATTGCGCTCTTCAGCAAATATGCACGGGCCTAGCCCAACACCACATAAAAGTGCCAATTTTTGGGGAAGACAAGCGCTTATTTGGCTCCTCCGGATGTAAAGATAATAACGATAAATTTTCAACGCGTGTTCAATAAAACTATCCCCTTCATTGTTAGAATAGACAATCTAACGCGCTGTTACCACAAAGTTGCTGAAGTCGCTTGAAAGATTTGTATAAATTAAATTCTGAAGTTTGCTTACATTGATTCGTTTCGCTACACTCTCTAGTGTGTGATTTTCGTAAAAATGTACGGATATGGCCAACCAGCCCTTAATTGTGCGCATCCCAGGGCGCCGCAAAGAAACCATTGCCACCGTGAATACACACCCGCAAGGACACGGAATGCAAAAGCGAACACCAGAGTGGATGGTCAGCTTTAGTACGTTGAGTGCTGCGATGTTGGCTGGAACCCCCGCAATGCTTTTGGGGCTTGGGTCTCGCGCACTTGCGTTTTATTTTGATAAAATTCAAGCTTATTCTTCTGTAAATAAAATGAGTAGTTTCACAGAACTTTACGGGTGGAATGCGGAGCTATATAGGTATACAAGTGGGGACACAAGCTCTTCTCTTATGTCGTCTGCAAGCGTGCAACATTCCCCTTTGGTTCTAATGATTCCAAGCGGATCCTTCGCTGCTACAGCCGAGGACGCCATGTTCAAGGGAACTCTGATTGAATGCATAACGTTGGTTAGACTTGGGTATGTGGACGGAATCTTTCATATTTTACAAACTATTGTGTTTACTTCGTGTCGGATTATTCGTTTCCAACAACAGCTTGATCGCCTAATCTTACATTGTAGTATGCTTCAAAAGCTTACGATGATGACGGTATTCGGGCAAAACGGGACTATTGCAGGCTTTGGGGTTGGCGAGATTGATTTGCGAAAAAATGAGAGCCTTGTTCCCCACCTGCCTGCGGATTTGTTGTTGTAGTCCCGGTATCCCAAATTCGCAGATGATTGCGGGTCGTATCTTTAACCTAAGCCACATTAGAGCTAAAATGTAGCGGGCAGGGTTTTTAGCGCTTATAAAACACTTACTACTGTTTCACCTTCTTCCACAATCTTTTGGGGGTGGTGTATACATTCCGCAAATGTTTTTGGAGACAAAGATGAGCGCTTGAAATCCTGCTATGATCAAAGGCAGCCGAGGCAGCCAAAGCGCGACAATACGAAATGGGATTGCACTTTCATCGCGCTTTACTATACTATAAATCCTGGAACCAAGGTTATTTGCTTCTTGTATATGCGTTTTGTAAGAAAATTAAGTTTTTTATTTTTCATTGGAACATCCACACTCTCGTCAAAAGATGAGCCGAAATTGCCTCGTAACGCTTGCATGAGATCATCAACTGTGAATCTTCATGTCGGCCCAGGATTACAATATCCCGTGGATTGGATTTTGACTTTAAAGCATATGCCCGTTGTCGTCATTTCCGAATTCGGACAATGGAGGCGAATAAAACTTTGCGATGGGACAGTTGGCTGGGTTCACAGGAGCTTATTGTCTTCAAAAAAAACGGCAATGTTGTTAAGAGAATCGTTGATGTTTGCATCAACATCGGAGTCATCTAAGAAAATAGCAAGGCTTGAAAAAGATGTCGTCGTTGCTGTGGTCAAGCAAAAGGACAAATGGACGAAGGTCGTCGTAACTACTCCTGATGGCGATAAGTTTACAGGATGGGTTGTAACACGTGGCTTGTGGGGGGTCTAACCTGGTGCGCTTGGGGGCTACACCTTTATGTGGGCGTTTGTTTTTGTCGCTTGTCTCAATAAGATTTTGTTTAGCCACGTGCGCGCGGTTCAAAAAAATTAGATCCTGCTATTGACATCGTTTCTGTATTTTCGTAGCATCCCCCTAAATGATGTACGTTAATTATAAGTGTGCGTATGAATTTTAGAATTTTAATTGCATTAGGGGTCGTGGTTCGAACGTTTTCGGTGGCGTCCGGTTCACAGGTGGGGCCTTTGTCAGGTTGTGAGGCTCTTACGTCTCATGTCGCGGCGAGTGACGTCCCCGCTGACCGTATTTCTGAGTCTGCTTCTTGCCCTGTGGGTCTTGCTTGTGAGGCAGATCGCTTGCCAACGCCTCCTCCTACGTCTCGTTCTGAGTCTAGTTTCGCTTCATCTTCTGCGGGATATATAAACGAAAAATGGTTCAACCCGGAAACCGGAGAGGGGGAACTTAAAGATCTAGCGGAGGAGCTAAATAGAACGCTCAATGAGAGACTCAAGGGAGGGACGGTATCTTTGCCAAAAACAAAGGATAGGCTAATTCTAACGTTGCACGTCATTGGATCTGAAACCATGCTGAAGGGGATGGATAAGTAACCAACAGGAACACCTTCCCGCGTGTGTTTGCCTGAAAATCTAGCGACGACGTTTATCAATGGGGTTGTTTTTCCATGTTTTGTCGTACTAGATTTTCCGGATTTCCCAACGTGTCTCGCCTCAGAAAGTTCGCAATCATTTGTGGCGTGAGCGTATTTAGCGTTTGGCTTTCCTCCTATCGTTGCCGTTCTGCTCGTATAGGAGAAACTCATCGAGTACAAATATAGGACTCCTTTGCTCTAAGCGAATACTATTCGCAATAATCAATAATCTTGCTAAGGTTACTGGGCGGTGGTTCATAAAATACTCGAAGCAACCGTGCCTTCCTACCTGGAATGGTCTCCTGCTTACGGAATACCCTTGTCCAGTAAGGAATTTGATCACCCACCCAATTGATGTCCGAACTTGTGTCGCGTTTGCATTCAAGTCGTCGCGAGTGCTCAGATCTGGGGGATGAGCATGCGGGGGGTAGTTATTGTCGCAGTCGATACGGTCATCATTGCCAGAATTATGCATATGGCAATTGCAGGGGCAGTCGCATGGATGGGCGTCGTACGAGGCATATAGAGGGCCTTCGCGCAAAGGGTTAGGGCTGCCCGGTGATGAAGGATCGTAGTACGAATACGAAGAGTGCCCATATGAATGGTCATCATGCAAATTGCGATCGCATACGTGCGACGTATCGTCATATGGTGACGAGTGATCGTAACGCGAATACGAAGGGTCGTCACATGCATACGAAGGGCAATCGTCGTCGTCTGATTCTGGACGGTGGTCATCCGCTCTTTGACGAATGTTGAAACGTGACAGCGCCTTATTTAGCGCACTAGGAGTTCGCCCAAGTTTCCGCGCCAAAACCTTTACAGAAAGACCAGATAAGAATCCTTTTTTTATAAATTCAATCTCGTCATGTGACCAACGTGTTATTTTGACTTCTTTACACATAATCGAACCTACCAATAGTTAACGCTCTATTAACATTCTTCGGGATTTTATAGGGAATAGTCAAAAGAAAAAACGTCCCAAATAGTTTTAGTAAAATTATATATTATTATTTTTACATACGCTACTCCCTGTGTTTATGTTTTTGTACACACCCGATTCCCAGTAATCGCGGGTCAGAAATCGAGGAATCGTAAGTGTTTGTTCGACTAAAGAATCTGTAATTTGCGGCTAGTGTCACGAAAATTGAGCGAGACGGCGACAAAGTCTATCCCCTATTTCTGCAGTGCGTGCAAGTTTTATTACAGAACGCCCCTTCTATTTATACCTTTCTTATCTGCACACCTGGGCACTTTCCCAACCTAAATGGCGAGGATGAAACGAAAGAAAAAACCGATCTAGTATTACGCATATGAATTCTCCATAATCAATCATCAGCGTGGCTATAATTCGTATGTTAGCGAAGACTGTCGAACAAGTCAAGTGTTGATTGCCTATCCTGTAAATAAGTCTTATTTTGGGATTTTTAAGAGAGCCTCAATGTGCCCATTTCCCCAAAGATTACGGACTTTTTGGACGAACAAATGCCTACGATTCTTCATGTTCTGGTTCATAATCATTTGGGGTCTGGATATATTTCAGTAAAGTCGTGGGTTGCTCTGTTTTATTAGGTTTGTCATCATTGACTAGAAACATGTTTTTGTTAAAAAGGGGAATACATAAGCGTGTTAGGGGGGAAAGTATCGACAAGTAATGTGGCTATGCTGGGGCCTTCGAAGGATGTTGACGAAAAAGTTAACTGTACACCGGGAGCTCCGAAGATTGCGGATCAGAAACTGAAAAACCTTAAGCATTTGTTCGCCCAAAAATTTCGTAATTTTTTTTGGCGTGGATGTGATTACCCCGTGTCGTCTCAGGAATTTGGCGTTTTTTCTGGAACTGGTTCTTCTCCAATTCAGCCACTTATGCCGGAAACTCTGTTTAATACAACGAATTGTCGTATTTCTTTGGTGATAACTTTTCTTATAAAAACGCTAAATACTTGCGTTATTTCTTTATGTTTGTTTCCTGATTTTACGTTTGCGATACCTCCGACGTCAGACGAAGCAATAAAAAAAGAAGAAAAATTTTTAAAAAAAGTTGCGAAAAGATTGA
Organism: Holosporales bacterium; assembly: GCA_031273545.1. Taxonomy (GTDB): domain Bacteria; phylum Pseudomonadota; class Alphaproteobacteria; order BNTO01; family BNTO01; genus JAIRNK01. The sequence continues at coordinate 1,227 of JAISRQ010000125.1, read as the reverse complement.
GCGAAAAGGCGTCCACTCCTGCAGCAGTTTCTCAAAATGCGCCTAACGTAAAGGAAATGGACGCAATCGTACAAAAGCCAACGCGGAAGGAGGTGCCAGCGAGGAAGGAAGAAGCCGTGCGAAAGGAAGAAGCCGTGCGAAGGGAAGAGCCAGCGAGGAAGGAAGAAGCCGCGCTAAAGGAGGCGTCAGCGCACGCATTTGTTGAGCGACACCCTACCAGCACTATTCCTCTCCCGCCTCCGCAGCCTTTGCCTCTGCCGACAACGATCATGCAGCTCCTGCCTGTTGCTATGCCGCCTGCGCCTGTGCCTACGACCACCGCTCCGCCTGCGCTTACGACCACAACTCCGCCACCTCCTGCTGCGATAACGCTTCCGCCTTCTCCTTCCCCTCCTGCTACGCTGCCGCCTCTGCCTCCTTTGTCTGCTGCCACGCCTTCGCCGCCTCTGCTTGCAACCACCATGCCCCCGCTCACGCCCACAACCCATCCGGAAAAAAAAACATCCAACATTTTTACGGGGTTTTATTGTGGGGCGAACGGAAATTTCGTCAACGTGTACCCCAACGCAGAGCTCTGGAGCAGAAGGTACAGCCCCATCGCTCCTGAAAAAGAAAGCATGGGCGTAAAGAAAGAACTCGATGATATCTGTAGTGTTTACTACGGTTCTTACGCTTACAATAACGACACATTTCTATTTAGAGGAAATATATTTGTCGGATATGATATCTCATTTTTAAATACATTGCGTGTAGGTGTAGAGATCCAAGGGGCTCTAGGGTGGCGTGATTGCGAAATCGCTTCAAATGGAGTTTACGCGCAACGTCGAGCGCAAGATCCTCCTCGCAAGACCATTACATACAAAGGTGAAAGTGCAAAAGAGATTGATTTTGCTTACACTCGCCAAACAATGTGCAGTCCGTACGCGTTGTCTTTCGTGCCAAGGCTTGGAATCACGCTATCGCACGGGGCGCTGTTGTATACAAAACTTGGGGTTGAATACGAGAATATAAGGATTACAGATCATCCTGAAACAATCGATGTAGGATTACAAAAACTTCCCAAGAAAGATTCAGACGTAATATTTAGTAATAACAAAGCTGCGTTTGTTGCAGGGTTTGGCTTAGAAGCGACGATACAGAATCAGATTTTTTTGAGGTTTGAGTGTTTGTATTCGAATGGGAACAACATTAATTTATCTCGAGATACGCTGCAAGACGCGGACAAAG
>JAISRQ010000075.1 GCA_031273545.1 Holosporales bacterium | reverse complement strand
GCCTGACACTTTTGAATATACAAACACCCGAAGGTAGTGTAACACAACTCCCTTTCATCTTGTTATATTTTTTTAGAAAAGACACAAAAACCACGCCCCCTAGAGGATGTACTACGTTTGGTTATGATAAGCAGGCAGCTCTGTTATATCTCGAATCTGCAGCAAACGGACATTTCTGAATTGCGTACCCCGGGGCCCCCAAAGATTGCGGGCCAAGAAATGAATAATTGTAAGCATTTGAGTGCCCCTAAAACCCACAATCATTTGGGGAGTGGGTGTACCTGTTGAACAATTATTTCAATAAATGAACAAAATTGTGAAAAAGCAATGCTAATCTTCGTCAGATATTAAAAGCAAGCCATATTCACAGCCCCGGAACAGCTGCCTTTACAATTTGAAAAGACCAAATCGCATTGTCAGGGATCCCGGATGATAAGGTGCTCATTACCGTAATCAGCAACCTATTTTCCTTTGGCTTTGCAGTAATGCTAAATAATTGTTCCATTTCTATTTTAAACACGCACGAAACCTTCGTTCGTTTTACCGTTCTACTCATAACAATTTCCCCAAATAGTGATTGTTCTTCGTGATTTATTGCAATAACGCTCCAATCTGTGCTCATCGCGAAATTTAGGACCAACAACGCACACGAAATTGCATCATCCACTACAAATGTGTCGGTTCCTTGTATTGCGTCCTTGCAGAGGGCCATTTCGCGACGGAATGCGTACGATTCCTCGTTGTCTGTTAGTATGCCGGAAAAGACAGGGCCATCGTCGGTCATTTCGCTAAGGTAGTCGTCTATTTCCGTTATGGAGCGTTCTGTGGCTCCAAATGCAGAACCTTTTGAGTCAGCAAAAGCTTGCGCGCCCTTCCCTTCCCTGCTTCCGTTTGAAGCCACAGCAGAGGCGTCATTCCCAAAAGGAGACAAGAGTTTTGGAAAGCGTCCTCCTTGCTTTTCAATTTTGCCTTCATCGCATTCATCTGGCCCCTCGGGATATATCGCCACGGCGCTATCGCATATGACATCGTACGACTGATAACTCCATTCAAAATTCATTGCATTTTGTACAAGATTTGGGGAGGCTGTCTTAATGTTATTTTTTCTAATACTTATAAATAGGACAGAATATTTATTAGACAAACGCAATATTCCGCTCCACTTATTTTCATTAAATACTGCACTGTTTTCAACTTGTGACAAAGCTGTATCAATATCTGAGGATAATATCTGTTCAAAAAAACATACTGATTTCGCTGTCGACGTTAAACGGCATAAGCTTCCATTACTGTGACGAAAAAATCGTATAATCTGGACAAACTGTTGTAAATTTTCCTGAATTTGCTGAAATACTGCTTGGTACTGCTTACCCATGTTCCTTTGCAAAATAAACGATTTCTCCCATTGAATCAGCGCATTGCGAACATTTATCATCGTACAGAAATTCCGGTAAACATCATTAACGTCCACAAAATCATATTGAGTCCACGGCATTGCTGTTTGTTTTGTTAATTCTATAAGCAAAATCTGAAAAAAATGAGGATCGTATTCACAATAAATATTGAATTCTATCAAGGCCTTTAGCTTCGCATTTACAGCCGAGGTACTGAACATTTTTTGTTTTAATGCCCTGTATTCTAGTTGTATATTTTTAAAAAATATCTTTTTAAAAGAGTCGTCTGCGCTTGCCCCAAAGAAATCGTATAGAAGGATAAAGTTTGAAAGTCTTTCAGCTATAACGGTTTCTTCATTCGCTTTTAGTTTTTTTTTAGTTTTGTTGTAGAGTTTTTGCTCATACCAGTGCTCGATCAAGCGCCGCGCTAGCCTTCGAGCAGACATATCCCCTGTTGCCTTCAAATCCCTCAACCATGCGAACCGGCAAAGGTAGCTGCTAAAGTACTCGTCGTCGTCAAACAAATCCTGAGGGGCTGCCCACGATTTTTGATAGCGGCCCCCTGTTTCGTCTGCTACAGAAAAGAAACCGTTGAGTATAGCCGATCCATGTCTCGGATTACCGGCCCACAAATCCACCGGGGAGGAGTACATAGCAGAGATTTTAGAAGGACGGTTGAACAACCCCCACACCGCGCTACAATGGTACCAACAGCGCAGTTTTAATAGATACCGAGGCCCCCAAAGAACGCGGGTAAGGAACTCAGAAAGGTTAGACATTCATTACCCTCAAATGCTAGCATTTTCTTGAGAATTTTTATATCGAGGCCCAAAAACGAGGCCCAGTAATTCAGGAACATCAAGCATCCATCACCCTCAAACGCCAGCACTCTCTTGAGGATTTAGATACAACAGCGTTAATCACACGGCATTAGTCGTCCAGGAATATTCCCACACGGCAACGAAATCAAAACCCTATCTCCAACACCGAACACGACATCAGAAGGCTGCACAATCGTATATCGCTGGCCATTATCCGCGACAACTTGGTACTCGAAGCCATGCTTCTTATTAATCGCACGATTTATAAAATGCCCCGAAACCAAACCCGCGACTCCGCCGATTCCCATCCCAACAAGCCGATGATTCTCGCTGCCAGCAATTGCCCCGATTGCGCTCCCAGCGGCCCCACCAATCGCGCCTCCTGTGTTCAAGCCATCAGTATTGCCGTCGATCTTTACTTCGCGCACCCCAACAACAACGCCACGCAGCGTCGTTTGTGCCATACCAACCGCCCCTGCTTTATATACAGGTTGCGTAGGACCAGTAGCACACGAAGTAACCAACAACAGCGCCACAGGCACAAAAAACACATTTGTAACTTTAGAACGAATCATATTCATCCTCCTAACGCAGCAAGCACAAAACAAACGAGACATAAACAAATCATTTCCTAGCGCCAAATAAACGTAGCAAACTCAGGAATATGTTAATAAAGCACAGATACAAATTCAGCGCCCCAATAACAGCCAACCTGGTCGTCGAAGTTTCGTCATTAGCCAAACGATACGATAAGCGAATCTGCTGGGCATCATACGCCGTCAACCCTGTGAAGATCACAACGGTAAGGGCAGACAAGATCGTAGTCAGTAAGGAATTGTGAAGGAACGCATTTACCACGACCGAAATGATAAGCCCAATAAGCCCCATAAACAAGAATGAGCCAAACGCAGTTAAATCTTTCTTCGTAGCATAGCCATACGCCCCCATGCCAAGAAATAACCCCGAAGACACCCCAAAAATAGACGCAATGCTGCCAGATTGGAACACCAAAAACACAGAGGATAGCGACAACCCCATGAGCGCAGCATAGGCAATAAACACGCCGAGCGCCACCTGCTTTGACATCCTGTGGATCGCAGTTCCTAGTACCATAGCCAATATGAATGGCGCGAATACAACAAGGAAACGCGTAATTGTTGATTGAAATAATACGTAAACCAACGACAAATTTAAGGATGTCGCATACGCCACCCCCCCGGAGATGCTCAACCCAATCCCCATCAAGCCGTAAACTTTTGCAACATAACGACGAAGGCCAGAATCTGCCGGAGCCGTTGCAGCCTGCCGCAGGGCTGCTCTATCAGAGTAATGCATGCTTTGTCCTATACATTCTTATCCCTTTTAGGCAATTGTATCACATGCGAAAAGGTAAAAGGTACATCAAAATAAAAGACTAAGCAGATTTTTTTGAAACGGGCTATCGAAATCCAAGTGGATATAGAGAAAAAAAAACTAGAAGAGATAAGAGTTTGCGCTCCCCACAAAGGCTGTATTGGTATAGCATAATTAACCTACTCACATGAGGGGGGAACCTTCAAGATTGCTACCGCTGTTTCGACTTGTTTAGATCGGGTCGATTGGCGTCGTAGCCATTAGCTTTTACATCTGGCGCGGAAGACGTGCGCATTACTTTTACTTGACAGAATCAACATAGCTGTATTATGATAAACAATATAGGAACCTAGTTTTATGAGTTTAATAAATGAGATATAGCTTATTAAAACGAGTCTTCTTTATCACGCTGTTAATCAACTACGCACACATTACGCATGCGGAGGTTGACTCGTCTGTGTTCGAGAATATATCTCGTACGTTTGTTGAAGCGAGCACAAGATTTGACAGTGAACAATACTTTATATTTAACGAGAATAACAATAGTTTTAAGTTAAGTAGCCTCCTCGTAAAAACGTTCTCCAGTAGTTTTACTGGAAGCTACAACCCCGTGGGAAGCGCATACGTTCGCTATCTTGCACTTAATCGTGATTTACAAATTGCTCGCAGTAAGTATGATTTAAACGCAATTGATTATGTATCTAA
>JAISRQ010000038.1 GCA_031273545.1 Holosporales bacterium | reverse complement strand
TATCTCCAACTGTTGCTCAACAGCTTGCAAATAGTGATTTCTCACTAAGTGAACTAATTGGATTCACATTGTTTCCTCCTTTAGCTTCAAGTCGCACCCCATTCCCCAAATGATTGCGGGTCTTTGTGGCAGTCAAACGCTTAGTATCCTTTTCTGTCCCGCGATCTTTTGGGGCATATGAGGCAAAAGAAATTCCTGTTGTCGAAATTGGCGAATGTGCTTTCTTATATAGCGAATCAAAATTTGTGAAGATTCCGGCGAATGTAGGGGGTTATAGCGCCCATGGCTTTTTATAGCGCTCCTGTTGCGTCTGTGAAATTTAGCAGAGGTAGTAAGTTGGCACGTATTAGAAGGGATGCCTTTTGCAGCAGTAGTATAAAGAGCATAGCAATTCCTAAAAGTGTAATCTCTATTTGGAAACACGCGTTTTCAGCGGAAGATTTGTTCAAGGTTGTATTTGAGAGGGCTCACTATTAGAGGAGATTGATAAAGGCGCCTTTAGTGGTGCAAATATTAAAAGTATTACTATTCCACCCAAAGTAAAAATTGTCCCCGAGATGTGTTTTGCCGGATGCAAAAATTTGAGGCAAGTGACAGTTCTACCACATAGTGAATTAACTGAGTTTGATCCTTATGCTTTCAGTGGGTGTGCCAGATCGCGTAGTATCACTAATCTAACAAAAATAACTGTACTAGGAGACGAATGTTTTCGTGGTTGCGATAATCTCGAGCTTACATGTTCAAAATGGTAAGAACTTGCATATACCGGGGTTCCAAAAGATTGTGAAAAGAAAAATAGTAAGCGTTTGACTTGCCCAAAAAAAATAGCAATTATGATGAAAATATCTTCATCAGTATTGGCGCAAATTTCGTAGACGTGGATAATATGATATTTCTACCTGATTAAGTTAGAATCGGCCATTGACTCCATGTCGCATCGTTGGTACGATAAGTGTTGTTGAAATAAATATTATCTTAAGTGGGTGTTCGTATGAATTTTGTAAAATCAGCTTTTATTTTGGCGTCGTCTTTCGTCCTGTGTAGTGGGACGATGTTGGTTGCTTCGTCTTCGCAGCCATGGGGTTATAGCGAAAGTGATTATGGGATAAAAGTGGACGAGATCAGGTTTGATGACTGTCTTTACAGCATTTACAGATGCAACGGAGAACTAACCGCATCCTTTGACAAAGTAGGCCGAGCTGAAAATGAAAGTGCTTCTAGGTTTACGTGTCGTTCGTGTCCAAGTGATGATTCGCGTCCATGGGAAATCTTACAAATTCAAAATTTCATAAATTATGAGGGAAACGTAGTTCCTGTTGTTGAAATTGGAGCAGCTGCATTCGTGGAAGCAAATTCAAAATTTAAATTGGTACATATTCCAGCTAATATAGAGGTTATAACGCCTACAGCTTTTTACCTCGCCCCTGTTCAGCATGTGATATTTAGCGAAGATAGTAAACTTAAGCATATTTGTGATCATGCCTTTTTTCATAGTAGTTTAGAATGTATAGCGATTCCTAGAAGTGTAATATCTATTGGAGATGAGGCGTTTTCAGCTGAATACTTCTACGAAGTTGTATTTGAAGAGGGCTCACTGCTAGAAGAAATTGGGTATAGCGCCTTTAGTGAGACAAGTCTTGAAAGCATTACTATTCCACCCAAAGTAAGAACTATTCCCGTAGGGTGTTTTTCTGAATGCGATGAGTTGAGACGAGTTACAATCCTGCCTGATAGCGAATTAACTGAATTTGGTCATGGAGCCTTCTTTAAGTGTACCAAATTGCTTACGATTGATAACCTAGAAAAAGTAACTAAACTGGGGGATAGATGTTTTCTTGACTGCAATAAATTCAACCCAGTGTGCTCAGAAGAATGGCAACCAGAGATAGAAGAGTTCACCTTTAGATGGTGTGCCTTCGGAGAACGGTTCAGGGATCGCATAGACCAGCTTACTGCAGCTCGGCTTGCCAGATCCAATCCAGACAGCACTAGACCATAGATTTGTTGATTTGCAACATATACTAGGGGATCACAAATATTGTGATGAAAAATGTGAGTAATAGCTGAGTGTTTTACTGACAAAAAGTCCGTAATCATTTGGGAAAGTATAGACAGTGAGTGCAAAAATAGAATTGCTGAGAAGGAAATTAATAGGGCCTGATTGTTTCGGGCCTTTAATTATTTGACTTTTTACCTCCCAAACATTATACTAGAGATGTTATCAATATTTATAATGGAGTAGCAGTATGAACTATATCAAATCAGTTTTTATTTTAGCGTCGTCTTTCGTTCTGTGTAGCGGGACAACGTTGGTCGCTTCGTCCTCGCAGCCATGGAGTTGTCGCGAACGTGATTATGGGATGAAAGTAGGCGAGTTCAGGTTAGATGACTGCGTTTATGGCATTTACAATCGCAACGGAAAGCTGAAAGCATCCCTTGACGAAGTATGCAACACTAAAAAGCAAAGTGCTTTTAGATTTAAGTATGGTTTTATTCCGCGTTATGATTGGCGTCCATCGGAAATATTACGAATTCCAAATTTCATAAATCATGAAGGCAACAAGATTCCTGTTGTTAGAATTGGAGAAACCGCGTTCATGAACGTAGATTCAAGATTTGCGTTGGTATGTATTCCGGCCAATGTAAAGGTTATAGCACCCACAGCTTTTTACCTCGCCCATGTTAAGTATGTGGTATTTCGTAAGGGTAGTAAGCTGAAGCGTATTGGCGATCGTGCTTTTCTTCATTGTGATTTAGAACGCATCATCATTCCTAAAAGTGTAAGATCTATCGGAGAATGCGTGTTTGGTAGATCTTTATCCAGTGATAGAAATTTATCCGAAATTTTATTCGAAGAGGGCTCATTATTGGAAGAAATTGGACCTGGCGCCTTTGCTAGTTCAGATATTAAAAGCATTACTATTCCGCCGAAAGTAAAGACTATCCCTGATGGATGTTTTTCTGAATGCAAAAAGTTAGAGGAAGTCACAATTCTACCAGATAGTGAATTTACTGAGTTTGGCTATAATGCTTTTTACAGGTGTTCCAATTTGCATAAAATTACTAACCTAGAAAAGATAACTCGTCTAGGTGATCAATGTTTCATTGGCTGCTCTAAGTTCAATCCAGAGTGCTCAGAAGAATGGCAACCAGACATAGAAGAGTCCACTTTTAAATCGTGTCCCTTCGGAGAACGACGGTTCAAGGATCGCATAGACCAACTTACTGCAGCTCGGCTTGCCAGGTCCAACCCAGACAGTACTCGACCATAAGTTTGTTGATTTGCAATATACTAAGATCCTCAAAGATTACGAACCAGAAGCTGAAGAGTCATAAGCGTTTGTTCGCTCAAAAAGTCCGTAATCTTTTGGGAAGGGGGTATATAAAAAGTGCAAAAAGAAAATAATGGGGCCTGATTATTTCAAGCCCTTCAAGTATTTGAGATCTCCCTCCCGAGCTGTTACTACTATAAGTAGTAGTAATATTTGTCATAGAGTAACCGTACGAATTATATCAAGTCAGCCATTATTTGGGCGTCGTCTTTCGTCCTGTGTAGCGGGACGATGTTAGTCGCTTCGTCCTCGTCGTCATGGGATGAGTATAAAGGTTATTTGTCGCCTCAAAAAGAGGTTGGTGCATCAGGATCAACGGATTCCTTTACCACGTTTACAACTGCAACGAAAAACTAAAAGCATCCTTTGATGGAGTAAATACAACGGGTAGGGAATGCCCTGATTATGAATCTAGAGGATACGTATCATATGACAATGCAGGTTCACCACAACTTGTAGAAATTGCGGATGATGTTAACAAGTGCAACAGCTTGGGAATACCCTTATTCCAAATATAAAGGATACCAATCATATGACGATGCAGGTTCACCGCAATTCGTGGACATTCCAGATGATGGAGCGGGAACAACTGCTTGGAATAGCTCTGATCGTGAGTCTAGAAGACGTTTTTTATACGATTGTGCGGTTTCACAGCAATTCGTAGAAATTCCAGATTTCATATAGGGAATCAATATTTTATTGGCTGCCGTAACTTTGACCCAGTGTGCTCAGAAGAATGGCAACCATGCATAGGAGAGTTCACTTTTAGAGGGTGTCCTTTAGAAGAACGGCTAATAATACAATAATCGTGTGGATTATATCGGGGCTCCCAAAGATTGCGAAAAAAAACGAAATAATAATAAGTGTTTTACGAACAAAAAACCCCGCAATCATTTGGGGCTTTTGCATAACGGACCAGAAAAACCCTGATTATAGAATTGGGGAATATTCATCGTATGCCAAAAAGCAATGTATCTTGAACATCATTAGTGCCAAGGGTTAAAATCTCCCCAGCGGCAACCCCTTATCACAACAATACTCACCTTGCAAAGTATTTATTTGAACTTTTTTTTATATTTCTCTGTTAAATGCTTGCCTTCACCCAGGCAGAACGACATAATGAAATATATTTTTTTTACGGAGTAATTTTATGAATTATATCAAATCGGCCTTCCTTTTGGCCTCGTCATTTGTCTTGTGCGATAGTACGATGCTGGTCGCTTCCTTGCCGTACGCAGGGGGTTCAATATGCCAACCTGTTGTTTCCGCTAGTACCCCAATATACTCGTCAGGAGCCCAAAAAGTAGCAGTAGTAACGCATGACGACCACACCTACACCATTCATAACAATGATGGAATGTACGCGGTATTTGCTAAAGCAAACCAATCAACTAACAGCGGTAGTACTGTGGATATTCCAAGTTTCATCAAATTTCAAGGAGGATGTATTCCTGTCATTGCTATTGGCGTGGACGCCTTCGCAACAAGGACAATTGGGGGGGTGGTAATTCCGTTTAGCGTAAAAGTAATAGAAGAGCGAGCCTTCTTTTACGCGACGGCAGGTTATGTTCTATTCTCTTCATGCAGTCAACTAAAACAGATTTACCCACACGCCTTTTTTAACAGTAGCATACAAAATATTACAATTCCAAGCAGTGTAAGTTTTATTGGGAAATACGCTTTTGCGAATGATGATTTACCTATCATAACAAGAAGAAGCCGCCCAACTATTTCATCTATCGTATTTGAAGAAGATTCCCAGTTAGAAGAAATAGGGGAAGGTGCATTCGAATACGCCGATATAACAAGTATTACTATCCCACCTCTGGTAGAATTCATTCCTGATTTCTGTTTCCATTGTTGTCACAATTTGACGAATGTCATAATTCCGCAAAATAGCGACTTAAGCGAATTTGGTGATAGCGCTTTTGCCGGAGACGTGAACCTCGTAAGTATTTCTAACCTAGAAAAAATAGAGACACTAGGAGAAGACAGCCTCAGTGCTTGCAAGCAGTTACAAATACCAGAAGGATGGCAACCATTTGCGAAACCAAATGCTTTTAGAGGAGTTAGATACTAGAAGAGCTCTTAGTAAGGCGCAAGGTTAATTGACTACAGCTATTGAGTCGGAATCACAGTGTTGGGGAGCCATTGTTCATCAGAACGTAAGCCCCACACTAACTCCGATTCGGAACCCAAAACCCTTGGCATATGGAGTCGATTTTAACTTGTCCACTGAATACATTTCCCGCGATTGCGCCTCTCCTACAACGTATGTTCCACTTTTTAAAAAACATTGAGCATTAAGAAGCTTGTTCATTCCTATGCTAAGGGACGCATCTGCCCCTGCATATACATTTTTTAGCAAGTAATACCTAACCACAATACCAGGAAGAAAATGCATTATTGTAGCTTTTAATTCGCCATTATTAATTAAGGTAATAGACATCGGGACTTTTTCTGGTTTTCCATCTTTTTCTCCATCGACCTCGACGATTTTAGATATGCTTGCCCCTTGGCTAAAACCCATAACGTTGAAATAACCGTTGCCTACGCTTTCAAGTCCAAGAAACGACTGATTTATAAAGAATTGGGTCCACTCACATCCAAGAGATAAGCAGACAAGCAAATTGGGGATAGCTTTGTACCCTAGTAGTACGCTCCCACCGAAGGAAAACATTGGTTTAATGCTCATAGCACACGGCGAGAGGCCATACGTATTCCCCTCTCCGCCATTCGGGACAAAGTGTACCGTTTTCCCAGGATCCTTTTCGTCCAAAGCTATATCCGCAGTGTTGTACTTAAAGAAAGCGCTTCCACCTGCATAAAAATTACACACCAGCTCCTTTCCCCAGCCAAGCCCCAGGCCGACAGACCATGCGTTTGCGCTTCCCTTAAAGAAGAGCGATTGCTGACTACTGTTTTCTCCTTCATTGCGAAAGTATTCGCTTATAGACGCGTACGCTTTGTCTCCATTGATCTCGACAAAAAAACCAGTGGCAGTTGGTGTTGCATTCGCAGGCGCCGCGATCATCAGCAAAATATATTTCAGTTGTCGCATTACGTTTGTTTCCCCCACACGCATAAAAATCACAACCAACCGCAAAGCGCAACGAGCTTCCGCATAATCTGAATACCTCGATCACCTCAAATGATTCTTTGGACAAACAAAAGCTCATTTCCCGTCAGTTTCCCCGCACAATCATTGCAGCCCTCGCTAATCTCCCCTCCGCCTCGTTGCCATCTTTAATACTTTTTCATTTACCTTCACGTTATATGACTCCACCACGCTATCCCTCACAATATGCACGCAATCAGTCTTCGCCTGTTCTTCTATCATCTTGCGAAACCTTTCCTGTAGTTCGACCTTACTCGTATTCAGCGCATCGCTCGCGTCATACGACGTATCCGCCACGAAAACAACCACAACGCGCCCATCCGTCGTATCCATATAAGCAACCGAATGCTTCTTCTGTAACATTAACCGCTCTACAGAGCTGTGCGAGAAAATCTTCGACAATTCATGCTGACTTGTAAGCAAGTCTAACCGCGAGGCAGCCAACTTCTTCACATTCAGTTTCAGTCTCGCAACAGACGGCGCCCACAACGTATGATCATCGTGTACGTTTCCAAACTCCGCCGACGCCCAGTCAAACGACTTATTTCGCGCGTCATGCTTCATCCAATCGGCCCGTACCTTGTCCTTTACTGCGGCTAACTTGGGCTCATGTTTGGCCACTACATCCGTTATGCGCACCATTACCGAATAATTTGGCACGTCTGCAAACAAACTGTCGCTATTCTTTTCCAACGAAAATACTTGGCCCATAACAGCGTCCCTGACTTTTTCGTCTAACCCAGCCCCTTCAAGCTTTTCCTTGCAATTTTCTTCGCTTATCCCGGACACGTCCACCACTTTTACAGGAAATTGAGACTTCAACTCACCAATAGTCTTGCCGCTAGCCAATGCATCATCAATTTGGTCCTTGATATGCTCAACCTTCGCAGGAAGTTTCCTTTTTTTCAATTCAAGGACGACATCCTCCCTTTTTACCGCAACAACCGGATTTTTTGTTATTTTTGTGACCACGTAAACAATGTATTGTTTCCCAGCCGCCAAAGGGCCCCACGACTCCCACTCGCTTAGTCCCGTAATCACATCCGCAATATTCGCTGGCAAAGTTGTCATATCCACAGAGAAAATTCCTACGCCAGGAAGTACCTTTTTTATTTTATCCACGGACTTTTCGGTCAATATTATTTTTTGCCCATCAATCGCATCAGACTCAGAATCAAACGCGAACGCACAAACGTCCCGCACATCGTGAGCTTGCGTTTGGCGTGCGTTCATTTCTTCGTTAACATCGCGCTCGCTTACGGTAATGGTGGATACGATTGCTTCGTGGTCGACCAACAAAACCGAAATATTCCTTTGTTCTGGGACACAATATTGATCGGAATGATCTTTGAGCCAGGCCTCCAATTTTTGTTCAGAAGGCTCGGACGCTTTTATTGCCGACCCAGGAACCTCCACTATTTCAAAGTGTTTCTTGCAACGAACCGCACTCATCAGCAGATCAATGTAAGGCGTATTTAAGACGGCCCCCGATGTTAATGGCAATAAAAACTGTTGCTGAACAAGTTGCTTGTTTATATTTCGCATGAACTCTTGGGGAAACGTGCCCAATCGGGTCAAAGCTTGAGCGAATTGATCTCCGTCGAATTGACCATCTTTCTGAAAATACGGCACGTTCTTTATATAATTATCCACAACAGACGACGGAGCCAATATGCCGAGACGCTCAGGTTCGCACTCTATTATCTTTGCTGCAATGAGCTGCTTTAACACTTCGTTCGGCGCATTAGCGATCACAGCCTCAGGGACCTTCTGTTCTTGCTGCATCAAATGCGCGAAGTAACGTTGATATGATGTGTAAAATTCATCAAAAGATATACTCAACTTTCCCATTTTTGCAACAGGAGGAGTCGCCATTATGATGCGCACAATATCGGCCACGCCAAATACCACAAAGCTAGCACCAATGATCGACAACACAATCTTTATAACGAGACTACCCGAGCGGGCACGAATTTGTTGTAACATGTAAAAATATCTTAAACTTACGCCAATAATTAAGTGTAAACAAAAGGGGCTTGACGTTCAAGAACCCTTTGCTTTTGTATAAAGATCGAGTTACGAAAAGGTGCCAAAATAGAGGAAGTGAATGGCTGCCAAGGGGAATCGGATAGCTGCCCAAAAAAAGAAGGGCGCACCCCACCACCACCTATAAATCCTAGCAGAAAAAAGTTAAAGAACCGTTAACCGCAAATTTACCGTTTCTTAGCGTTAACATTTTATTAACCTTTTTATGATAGGGTTAAAGGGTGGTGGTGGGGTGCGCCCTCCTTTTTTTTGACTTAGTTCTCCTCAATGAGGACTTTTACTTTTGAGGACTTTTACTTCAACAAACGCCTGTGATTCTTCTAATTCTAATCCACACATATCGGAGTTTTCGGTATATTTCCGATAAAAAAATCATTTTTTTGTCCGTATTGTCAATTTTCTCAAGAACAAATCTCCCTCAAAAATCCGCGAATTCGTGTGCCTTTATGTCATAAGAGCGCCCAACTCCTACGGTGACAGGCTCATCCTCGCCACACTTTACCGTTACGGCATACGGCGTAACCTGTAATATACTTACCGTTTTTGTTCCAATTCTAATGCTATGTTTAGATGCATCACTTATTTCCTTGTTGTTGACCCAAACTACCCATGAGTCACCAACAAATAAAATTCCCTGTAGCGAAAACAACTGATTAGAAGACAATCCATACGCTTCGCTATAATCGGCAATGGTATCCGCCAGTAAATCTGCGCTATTCAATATATTCGTTTCCGTTCCTTCAGCTCGCGCCAAAACGCACAAAACAACCCAAAGCTGTTTCCCCCCAAAGTTCATTTTCATATTTCCCCCCTTTTTATTGGAACATATCCCTATAATATTGCGTAAGCACGCGATCTACCTCCCCCTTGTGTTGCGTAACAATGTCCGACGCTGGCTCCGTTCCCTGCGCAACGTAACGATACATTTTTTGTAAATATTTACTATTAACGTCCATAACGTTTTTTACCATTGTGCCCGCTAATTTATTTATTTGTAGCAAGCGCACTTCTGTATTAACTAAGTCATCCTTCGGTGCATTTTTTCGTTCCCCGCTTTCCAAGTCCCCCTTCAGCGCATTCTCTCGTTCCCTGCTTTCCAAGTCCCCATTCGGTGCATCCGCCCATTCGCAGCCTTCCCGTAACTTGCAAAAAAACGCCGCACCTCCCTCGTCCCAAGCATCCTTCACGTGGCGCACATACACGTCTTGAATTGTCATCGTAACCTTTAGCGCGATTTCCCTCACGGAAGCATTCTCCTCCAACGATTCAATCGAGCGCGCAATTGAGTCAAACATGTCTGAACAAAATGCATTCACGCTTCAATCCCCCGTGTAACGACCTCTTCTTTGAAGTCTGGCACATTTTTTCATGATACGACAATTGCTTCCACATACGAGAGGACGTGTTTGTTAGGTTAGGCTCGCTTCCTCCCTCTGTTGCACAACCTCAGGTTGATACTACCACTGATTTTCGCATATTGATCAAAGCTTGGCCAAAGATGGTGTTCATTAAGCTTGCATCTCGTTCTTCTACACAACCGCAAGTTGACAAATCATCTAGATTTGTCCTTCCCTTGAGGGAACTATATTTGATAGTTTTCTACCAGGGGTTGTTTTTTTAGAAGTGAATATGGCATACTCGAGCAGAGACGAAAACATGGAGAAAGATGTTGTCGCATACAAAATCCCCAGGGGGTTCGCGGCAATGTCGAAAGACAAGGTAAAGGAGATCGCGCGTATTGGCGGAAAAGTAAGATCTCAACAAATTGAAGAAGGAGGGTACGTTTCTCTAGGACGCAAAGGCGGGCGGATGCGGGCCGCGCAGATGAATCACGGAAAGTACGTGTTGATGGGAAGAATGGGGGGCATAAGTAGGGGGTTGAAAGCGCGTAGTGTCGCAGAGAGTTTGGCATAGGCCGATTAGACTCTAGGCGCGGTCCAAGTGACTAGGTATAATGCACAAGATAATATCTGAATCTTTGTTGCGTATATGTCTGAATTGCCGCCGTTTTGTGATCCGGGAATGTTGCCTCCACCGGGGTCTGATGTTGTGTTGGGAATCTCCGGTGGGGTGGATTCCTCAACCACCGCAGCGATCCTTCAAGCTAACGGGTGCACTGTTCACGGGGTGTACCTCAAGCTGTTTAATGCGAGGTCCGTAGAAAATGCAGAAAAGGACGCGAAGTCTGTTGGGGCGTTGCTTGGCGTCTCCGTCGAGACGATTGATTATCGCGAACAATTCGAGGAGCATGTGATTCGGCCGTTCGTCGAAGCCTACTGTACTGGCGAGACCCCGTTGCCTTGCGCGCTTTGTAATTATTACGTGAAATTTGACGCCTTCTGTGGTTATGCTCAAAAGATCGGTGCGGGCTTTGTTGCTACGGGTCACTACGCACTCAAGAAGTCCATAAACGGCGTGTCTGCACTTTGCCCCGCAGAGGACAGGGGACGCGACCAGAGCTATTTTATGTTTGGAATTTCCGCAGCTCAGCTTGATATGGCCGTATTCCCACTGGGGCGCGCCGTAAAGAGCAACGTTCGCAAGTACGCAAGTACACGCGGAATCACTGTTGCGCAAAAGCCGGATAGCCAGGACATATGCTTTTTGTCTGAGTATGACGGGTGCTATGCGACGTTTATTAGGGAGTTTTTAAAAGAAAACCCTGGGTGTAATTGGAACATTAAGCCGGGGCCAATACTTGACGCGAATAATAAGGCGCTAGGCGAGCATGACGGAGCACTGCACTATACGGTAGGACAACGGCGTGGCCTTGGGATATCTGCTCCACATCCACTTTATGTGTTCAAGATAGTGGATAATAATGTTTACGTTGGGCCATTGGAACAACTTGCTGTTAAAAAGGTTTTTATGAAGGATTGTAATTATCATCCGCTTGCACGCCAAATGTTGGGCCTAGACCAAAACCAAAAAGCTGGGCATGTGGGAGTATCGGATCCCCGACTCTCCCCAGAAGCCGCCCCTGGAGAACTTTCCTCAGGTTCTCCAAAGGAAGAGTCACGAAAGAAGTTCCCTGTACTGACGCAATACAGATCCGCCATGCCACCAATCCCCGCAGTGTTTGAGATTGACGACGTGGACGGCCCGGTTATTACGTTTGATGAGCCACAGTACGGCGTGTCGCCTGGGCAAGCGGAGGTGTTCCGTATGTCTGACGGCACAGTACTGGGGGGCGGGTGGATTGCACGCACGGCAGCGTAGTAACAGTTTTATGTCTGTTACCTCACTGCTTGGATTTACGACCTGCAGGCATTCTTCATTCGGGTCTATCGCTTGTTGTCGCCCTGGACATGACGATTGTTATCGCCTGAGGTCTTGTTCTGTCAATCGTTAGCGCCTGTGGTTGAACTTCCCCTACCGTTGCCGCTTGGTATAGGCGATGTGCTGGTCTCTCAACTTCTATCGCCCGGGGAGGCCGACTATTGATCAGCTTATAATTGACTCTCCCGATAGCCTCTGTAGCGAACGAATGCCCCTGTTCACCCGCGCGTATGTAATAATCCTTAG
>JAISRQ010000141.1 GCA_031273545.1 Holosporales bacterium | reverse complement strand
ACAGGAATCCAACCTGCTCGAGCCGTATGTCGAGTTCGCGCCATTTGGATTGCTATACATAAACACAAAAGGGAAAATCGCCGGGCTAAATGAGACGTTGCGAACGTGGCTAAACGTTTCTAAGGAAAGCACAGTTGGCAAGCACATCTCTATGATCAGTAATGTAGCAACTGGGGACGCAACAAACATTATAGGCGCCCAAAACGGAATATACATTACATTGAACGCAATATCCACGACGTCATCTTTTTCAAAAAAAGTTCCTGTTCCTGTATTACTGTTCTCAACGAAAATATCTGATGACTACTTTGCTTTGACATTACTTAAGCCAAGCCTTCCTTTGGCGGAAGATTTGTTGCTTGCGTTGCCTGTACCTTCTTTTGTAACGGATAAAGCTGGAAAAATTAAAGTAATGAATCCAGTTATAAGGGACACATATGATATAAAGCCTAATGAATATTTTGGAAATTACTTGGATGATATTTCAAAAAGACAATTGGAGATCATGCTGAGCGACGACACAAACACCACAGCAGCAGAGCTAAAGTTTGTGAACTCAGACATTACTGCAATGACGTGCTTAAATAAGTGGAAGCATGACGAGTTTATTTTTCAGCTGATTGACACGTCTGAGCAAAAAAAATTAGAGCAACAATTCATCCAAGCGCAAAAGACTCAAGCTGTTGGCCAGCTTGCGGGGGGTATTGCTCATGATTTTAATAATTTGCTTACAGCGATAATCGGGTTTAGCGATATGCTGCTTCAGAGGATTGTGCCGAACGACCCGTCATATGCGGATATAATGCAAATAAAGCAAAACGCCAACCGCGCGTCCAATTTAGTCAAGCAATTGCTAGCCTTTTCTCGACGTCAATCACTGCAACCAAGGAAAATCAACTTGACCAACGTGTTGTCGGATTTGTCTGCGTTGTTGCGGCGTTTGATTGGGTCGCAGGTGAGCTTTAGGCTAATTCAGGGGCGTGACTTATGGTCTGTAAAGGTTGACGCCGTGCAATTTGAGCAAGTTATCATCAATTTAGCGGTGAATGCTCGTGACGCTATGCCTGCGGGGGGGACGCTCACGATTGAGTCGTCTAATTACACTGTGAGTGCTCGGCGCGGAAAAAATGGGAAAGCTGCAGGAAAGGCCGCATTGTTGGATACAGACGACCTTCCTGTTGGAGACTATGTTCTGATCCAAGTAACGGATACGGGCTGCGGGATCCCTAAGGAGCTAGTTAAGTCGATCTTTGAGCCGTTTTTCTCTACAAAAGCTGTGGGGCAAGGCACAGGACTTGGGCTTGCAACTGCGTATGGCATAGTGAAGCAAACGGGTGGGTCGATTAGCGTAGAAAGCGAGGTCGGCGTAGGGACGACGTTCCGCATATTATTGCCGCGTTGCAAGGATCATGATGATGATGAGCCTGTGAAGGAGAGAAAGCTCGTGCAGGATGTCACGGGGACAGAGACGATCCTTTTGGTGGAGGATGATGATGCTGTGCGGGCGTTTGTTGTGCGGGCGCTGCGGGACCGTGGGTATCAGGTCGTCGATGCGGAAAACGGGCAGACCGCGATGGAGTATATAAAGGATGGGATCAAGCCAGACATATTGGTAACGGATGTGTCGATGCCAGGGATGGATGGGCCAATGCTAGGGAAACTTGTGAGCGAAGTGATCCCTAATATTCCAGTGATTTTTGTGTCTGGATACGCGGAAGAAACGTTCCGACGAGATTTGTCTGAGAATAAATCTATGCATTTTTTATCAAAACCATTTACGTTGCGCGAGTTGGCGTCTAAGATCAGAGAGATTTTAGGGTGATTGTTACTGATTTTGTCGCTGCGCTTTTTGGATGCGATATTGGTTGTTGCTGTGCTGCGTCGTTGCCTTTGCCCGTTAAGTAGATTTATGATATGCCGGAATCTTTTTTAATATTTATACCAGCTCTTCCTGAAATGCTGTTAATGGCTGGGGCTATCGCCTTGTTTTTTGTTCCGGCTTCGGGGAGGCATGCGTTTGCGTGCGCCTTGTTGACAGGGGTACTTTTGCTCACATGCCAAGACAGAAATACCGAGTTAGATATTTTCGAAAACATGGATCCTACCTTTAGCGTAACAACATTTTCTGGGATGTTTATAATAGATTGTTTCATAAAAATTCAGAAAACAATTATTTGTGCTTGGGCATTATTATATATGTTTACCTCTATAAGTAAGAAGCAGTTTGTTTTTAATCACAATGACTTGTTCTGCATATTCACAATTATTATTGGAAGTATGTTTGCTTTATCCGCTAACGATTTTAAGTTGCTTTTTATTGGTTGTGAACTTATTAGCTTTGCGACAATCGTCTTCTTAAAAGTAAGTGACAAGAACGTCATATTAAAGATCTTTATTGTTCATGGAATCGGTTCTGCTTTGTTTTTATTTGGGGCGTCCATATTTTATAGCATATTTCAAACAACAGATTTTTCGTTGTTAATTAGTAAATTGCTTGTTATTCGCCCAACAATATCCAGTCATCCTTTTGTCTTTTTAGCGATGTTTTTTATTGTAATTGCATCATTTGCGAAAATATTATTTTGCCCATTTCACGGATTATGCACAGAATTATCTGAAAAGATAGAATGGCCAATATTTATATTTATAAATTTTATATCAAACCTTGTTTGCTTATCGGTTTTGGTTCGCTTATTCATTCTGTTTAATTGTGGTGCATTTAAGAATATATTTCTGATCGCAGGCGAAGTCGGCATGGCGTTAGGGTTTTTGAATGCGTTGCGGCAAAATCAAATCAAAAATATACTTGCTTGTCACACAATCGGCACGGTGGGGATGTTGTTTGTTGGGTTCGCAACCTCATATACTAACATTGTATCTAGCCTCTTATTTATATTGGCGACACATGGGCTGTCTTTATTAATACTACTGGGGGCAGCCTTATTTATTCAGCGCTATGGCGGACGACTCATTACCTTAAGCAATTTGCCGTTCATCCGAAGCAGGTCCCCAATAGCGGCGTTTCTTTTGGGCTTTGGAATATTAAGCTTGGTAAACTTACCTCCGCTTCCTGGGTTTATTCCTTTCTTGGTGTTTGCTAAAAACTTTGTCGAGGAAGGCGCATTTGTTACGTTGGGGAGTGTCATATTTTTTAAACTTATGTCTATGAGCGTCGGTGTAAACATTGTGCGAACGTTGATTGCGTCGAATAAAGAAGGGCAAGCTGTTTCTACAATGTATCCCATTATTACAATGTGTACTGTTGCAATCTTAACGATGCTTGCAATTTATGCGGATGACGTTTTGAATATATTTATGCTTTCTGAGACAACTTTGAAGTGCTACGAGTACAGGCTTAGATAACGTACGTAAATGCTGTCCTGCTCAGAATCAATATCCCGAATCATCAAATATTGCGGGGGCCCCCGGGTATGTTTACTCCCCAAAAGATTACGGAGTGTTAAATTCAACAAACATTTGTGATTGTTCATTTTGCTGACCGCAATTTTTGGGCCTCCCGGGTATGTTTACTCCCCAAAAGATCACAGAGTTTTAAAGGAAACAAACATTTATGATTACTCACTTTATTGGCCGCAATCTTTGGGCCTCCCCAGTCTATTTATTCCCCAAAAGATTACGGACTTTTTGATTCAACAAACATTTGCGATTATTTACTTTATTAGCCGCAATCTTTGGGGACCCCGGGATGTTTACAGGTACCTACTTTCCTCTGTACTTTTCCGTAAGCGCCTTAACCTTTTCTTCATCTATTTTTTCAAAAAACACTCCACTATCGCGCAGTGCATGTCCCTCTTTAAAATAATCAAAACAAACAGAATCAGATATCGGTGTATTTGCAACATTCTCGATATTTAGCATTTCCGCTATTTTCTGAGAGGTATGAGGAATAAACGGCGCACTTGCAATCGCAAACGTCCGCAGTAGATGCACACAATGCGCCAACACTTCCCCTCCCTCCTGCGGGTCCGTTTTCAGCGTTCGCCACGGCTCATTTTCTGTAATGTATTCATTTCCCACGACCCACAGCGCCCTCAGGGCATTTGTCGCTTGTCTGAACTTCCTCGCCATCAAAAGCTCAGATATGTCCGCCGTAATCTTTTTACACGTATCTTCCAAATCGCTTGCGCTCCCGATCGAGCAAGGCGGAACCTTTAAGTCAAAATACTTCTTCAATAAAGTCCAAGTCCTATTTATAAAATTCCCTAAAATATCTGCCAAGTCCTTATTCACAGTTGCGGCAAACGATTCAAACGTAAAATCCGCATCCGCAGACTCTGGGCAATTTGCAAGCAAGTAATAGCGCCAATAATCCGCAGGGAACAACTCCAGCGCCTTATCCACAAACACTCCACGCTTTTGGCTTGTAGAAAATTTGCCCTTGTCGTATGTGAGCCAGTTGAACCCTTTTATGTCGTCGACCTTTTTAAACGGAAGCCCGGTCCCAATCAACATTGATGGCCAAAAAATCGTATGAAAAGGAACATTATCTTTGGCCATGAACTGAACATAAAACACGTCGTCGCTATGTTCCGGCAGCCACCACTGCTTCCATGATTCGCTGTCGCCGGATGCACTTGCCCAGTCCTTTGTTATGCTTACGTAGCCGTTTGGCGCATCAAACCATACGTAAAACACCTTATCTTGCGTTTTGTCTTTTTGGTATCGCGACGGAACTTTTATTCCCCACTTGAGGTCTCGCGTGATACAGCGTGACTGGAGCCCCTCTTTGATCCACTTGTGTGCAATGCCCCGTACGATGTCTTGCCAGTTATCCTGCTGATCTACCCACGCCAAAACCTCTGATTCAAGCTTGGGGATGTTGAGGAAAAAATGCTGCGTCTGGGTAAGCGCAATGTCGCGACTTTTACTAATTACGGAGTACGGATTAATCAGCTCTTCAGGGTCAAGCAACGTCCCACAGCCATCGCACTGATCCCCGCGGGCCTTTTCGTAGCCGCAATGAGGGCATACTCCTTCGACGTAGCGGTCTGGGAGGAAGCGTCCATCAACATGCGAATAGTATTGCTGAATGTATTTTTCTTCGATGTACCCATTTTCGTACAGGCGCTCGAAAATCATTGCTGTTAGCTCATGATTCGCAGGAGAGGATGTTCGCCCAAAATAGTCAAACGCAATGTCGAAGCGCTCATAACTTTGCTTTTGGACTTCGTACATTTTTGCGCAATATTCTTCAACGGGGAGCCCTGCTTCTTGGGCTGCTAATTCAGCAGGAGTGCCGTGCTCATCTGTTCCGCATATATACAGGACCTCGTGCCCTTCTTGACGAAGGTAGCGCGCGAAGACGTCCCCAGGGAGCATCGAGCCGATTAGGTTTCCGATGTGTTTCACTCCATTTCAGTAAGGAAGTGCACTTGTGACTAGATATCGCTTTGGCATAGTAAACTCCGTTGTTGTGAACCAAACTGCCCCCAGGAAGAAAAACATAAAATAATGCGAATGATGAGCTTTTGTTTATTCAAATAACCAACACTATCTTGTCTGTTGAGGAACGTTGGCCTTTGCTGCCACTTCCCCTCGTCACAACATTGTGGACTTTTTACGAACAAAACCTGACTTTTATTAAATTCCTGGTTCGTGCTTTTTGGGACCATTTGTACATACTAAATGAAAACAAATTTCACGATGATTGTCCATCTTTACAGTAGTGCTCTTATTCACTCTACGAATCTTTCTCGCAAATAAAAAAAACAGAACAAAAAAGCAATAGCTTTTGTTTACAGCGATTGATCAGTAATATCTTCTTAAAAAAAATAGCTACCCCTACGTGAAATGACGAAAGTTGTGCTCCGAAAAGGTTGCGTATAAAAACAGCCCACTAAGGGAACAACTCTCCCAAAAGTTAGTAATCATTTGGAGCAAGGTGCACTGGGGAACCGCAATATTTGTGGGCCTATATGTGGCAGAGTGGTACAAAAAACCAAAGAAGAAAACTTCGTTTATTTGGATAGTTATAGTAGACCCACTCGCCAATTATGGTAAAACATTCCATGCAAAACGGCACAGTTTTTCCATTGCGAAATGGTTTACGTCATGATACGCGAGTGGTCCTACTCCATCGATTTATTTCATTAGACTGTCCAGAAAGCTTGCCATGATTCGGCCAGATTCAGAAAGACGGTCACGTGGCACGTAGTTAAAGCCCAAAACGAAGTTCATAGTATTCCCGATAACGCGACGTACACCTCTTACGCTCAGTGGTACTGAACACAGTCCCGAAAATATCCCTAAATTCCGTGCTGCGTCTTGTGCTGAACAGTACTCCATATTTAATATGTATTCACTATTAGAAACTTCACTCTCTATTGCGAAGAACATATTTAATAAGCTGTAGTTAACACAACCAGTCCCTTCAGGAGAATGGTTAATATTTCCGAAATTAATGAATAAGGTCAAAAGTGATTTAGTTACGTTTGGCAAGTCCGCGGTTGTAATATGATCCCTGAAATAGTCCTGTATTTCGCTAAATACGTTCCAGCCTGACGCATTAACATTTTGTCCTAATATAGAGACGAATCTTTGAACTTTCGCGTAGTCTTTTGGTGTAATCCCTGCTTTAATGATCCCAAAAAGAGCGCTCTTCATCTCTGTCTTCCAATGGTTGAGTCTAGCGTCGACATTCTCTTGCAATGAAGACGCTTCATCATCATGTGGAACTGAATTGTCCCACTGCTCTAGAACAAGCGTTGCAAGCGAAATTTTGCTTTTGTTGAAAATATATTGCAATTCATCCTTTCCCTCATCTCTGTAATCTTTGGAATTATAAATCTTTTGGAAAATTCCATAGACGAGAGCCTTTACCTGCGTATCGAGTCCATTGTTAGCAAACTTTGAAAACGAGTCGAGAAAAGCAGGAGCATTTCCTGGATAAAACAAATCTGCAAGCGCTTTGATGCTGTCAACGTCTGCAAAATTGCCAAAACCCTGCAATGATGTCAAATGCGCCCTTGACGACGGATTCATCTTTACTGCGTCATAAATATATGGCACTAACTGCCTCAGTGCGAAATCCTGGCCTGAGAAGTATGAACTTAATATTTCACTCAAAAACACGCTTCCACCAATCATTTCAAGGCAAAGTATTTCACGAAGCTGCCTTTGATAGTTGTTGAAAATATAAGCAAATATCGCACTTTTTTGATCACAATGGCTTGTCCATAAATCTACAAAATCCTCAACAAATTTTGGAATGTTACGTACATGTTCATCCGCCCTTATAATCATGTTACAAAGATCTGAATTTTCATTCTCCACAGCAAGTTCAGATTTAAGTGCGTCAACTCTTTTCGTAGAGTCCATGTAGTCTTGTAAAAATTTATCAATGCGTTTTTGTCTGGCACTATCTCCTTCATCGTCTCCTCCGGATGCAGAACCGAACAGAGCACTCATAACCGTTACAACATCAGCATTTTCATTCAACAATCTTGTACAGTCATCCGTTGTGTCGGCTATATCTTTTTCTAAGTTATGAATCTCCGTTTGAATACGTTCTATTTCCGCATTATTTTGTGATTCCATATCCTCCAACGTCTGCACTTGTGATACCCACTGATAAGCATCTTCAATCTCTTGTGGGTCAATCTCATATAACTCTGTTACTTTGGCAAGATTGATCGCATTTTTTTCGCGTAGTGTACCACACTGTCTTTGTTTATCATTTATACTAGAATTTTTCGATTCAATGGTATCCTGCGCTTCCTTCTTCCTACGTATCACATAGTCGAGTCCTCTTTTTATCGTGCCTTCAGGTAATTCAGCAGCAAGCTCAGCACGTCGAATGGTAGAGTCTCGCTTTAGTTCTTCAATCTTTAGTCGGGACGTTTTAGCAGGTATTGCATCTAATGCAGCAACGATATTTGTATACCTGCCAGTCATTCTTAGCATAGTAGACAAGAATGGGTTGAGATCATCTCTTTGGGCAATCAGGTTCACTAATAGACAAAGGGCCTTCGGGTTACTTTGGGCGTCATGTTCTGCGTTCTGACATATCCTCAGGAAGCTGCGCAAATAGTAAAAAGTGCTAGAGAAGAACCGAACACCTGTTGTACATCCTTTATTGTGTACAAAATTGAGGTAGTCATTCGCAACCGCAGCATACTCTTCCCACCTTGGTCCACCGACTTCATCTAATATCGCTTTAAATGGTGCAAATGCTGCGTCGAACCTTTGTTGTACTAGACCTGCATCCGTGCTCGGCTCAACAGCACTTGTTGCTTGCACACATTCCGTGCAAACACTAATCCCCAATAGAGATAAGCCTATAAATATTTTCCCCCGAAACGCATTCCTCATTATATTTTTCCTCGACAATATATACCTGTTTGTATTTTTTACCATCGTGCACTTGCGATGTCAATTGTCATTTCTTAGAATTGATGCATTGGAAGTCCGTGTAAAGCCAGCTAATAACCCTAGTTTTATGGACTGTTTTATATATTTTTTTGTTTTGGTGTAAAAAAGAGTGGACAATAGTGAATCTCATGTGATAATCGCGTACTGTGTTCCGCAAAGAGTACGAACCAAAAACTAAGAATCGCAAGCGTTTGACCGGCCGAAACGTATGTAATCACTCTAGGAGTGGGTATATTTCTTGCGATATATGATAATCCCCCGTGAACCTACGCAGCGATATCCGCTTGCACCCTCTCCGTTAGGTCACCAAACAACCCATATAACCCGACCGCATTGGATGCCTTCACCCAAACAACGTCTCCATGCTGCAGCTCGTGAAAAAGGATCGCCTCAAGCTCCTCCCGGGACGACGCTAGCCGTCCTTGCTTGTGGGCTGGAATTTTCGCGAAATGCGGACGTACAAGCATTCCTACAGCGTAAATCTTGTCGATATTACTATGTGCGAGCGCCTCAAAAAGTTGCTCATGGGCCCGCGTCGTCATCTCCCCTAATGCAAGCATATCCCCAATTACTGCGACTCTTCGCTTTCCGCTAGCACACTCAAAAGACCTTAACCCAGACAGCATCGACGTCAAATTCGCATTATATGCGTCGTCAATTACCGTGATTTCGCGTTTATCATCCAACGCAAGCATGTACGTTTGTCCTCGTCCTGCAATTGGTTTTAGATTATTCATGACAGGGCAAAACACATTCTTTATCTCCTCTCCATGTTCGTGGACGATATTCTTCAGTGTCCCGTCAAACGCCGCGCACATTGCCGAAGCGAACGCAATTGCGCTATCCAGTACAAAATGCGCCCCCACGGACTGAATCGCGTACTCAAACGTTACTCCGCCTGCTTCTACTGTTACGTGCGTTGCATTATTGCAAACCTTTGAATTTACGATTTGCACATCTGCATCTTTGCCAACTGTAATCACATCAATTGCGCCAAATTCTTTCGCCAAATGTGGAATAATTGGGAAAGCTTGGCAGCTTTCTTTATCCACAACTACCACTCCATTTGGGCATAATCCTGAAAAAAGCATGGCCTTTTCATATGCAAGCGAGTCAATTGACTCAAAATTTTCCATGTGTGCATGTGTAACAG
>JAISRQ010000112.1 GCA_031273545.1 Holosporales bacterium | reverse complement strand
AATTGACTTGGAACTACAAGGATATAGTGCAGTCGTACTTAGCTCTGATAAGAGGGTTTCAGGGTTATCTTGGAGAAGTGAACTCTAATTTCTCATTGCAAGCGCACGCGTGTAGTTGTTTTCGTCCGGATAAATGTCGCTTTTCCAATATTAGTGAAGATCCATTCTTTCGGATATTCTCTCAAGATGTATGCGAGGAAATGTTCCAGCATATGATGCGGTACGATCCGGGGAATGAGTATTGCTTGTTCCCGTCTAGTGTTACAACGAGGCCAGTACGCGTCAGTACGAGGCCTGCGAGAATGAGGGGGGGGAATTCTGCACGTCTTGGGGAGAATATAGGGAGGCGAGAGAGTGCTGCGGGGGCTGACGCGAGTATGAACGCTTTTAGTCGGCCCGCTGAGGATTCTTCCGCCAGACCTGTTGCTGCTAACGTGAATGCGAGGACTACTAGTCGGCCCGCTGAGGATTCTTCCGCTAGACCTGTTGCTGCTAACGTGAGTACGAGGATTACTGGGGCGCTTGGGGGTTTACCTGCTACTGATATAGGTGCTGGCACGAGTACGGAAACTCTCAGTGAGCTCACTGAGAGTTCGTCCAAACCTGCTCTGATAGCGTCGACGGAAGTAGGGGGCACTGCTGGCAAGCCAATAACTTCTGGACAACTAATCATTTTTGATAAGAAAAGACGGGAAAAGAGTAGAAGAATTGGTGGGATAAGTCCTTATCCCGGCGGCGTGCAGAACGAAAATACAGCAGCAGAATAAAATGGTGATTAGAAATGGATACGATGGAGGAGCGAGCCAAAATGGAAAAGGGTCGTGATACCTAGAGAGGGGAGGGGGCCCCCTTCCTCCGGTTCGTCCCAAAAGGTTGCCAACTTTCTAAAGGAGCAGGTGCTTACGGTCTTCGGTTGGGGGGCCGCAATTTTGAGCACCTGCTTGTTTTTTTAGGGAGAACTTTATTTGCCTGTTGACGCTCGTCTCTTGTGGTGGTAATATATAATTATAGAGAATAAATGGAGAAGGTATGAAGTATGATGAAAGCGCCAGTGTTAGTAGTAATGGGCTTAGTTTTTTCTTGTGGAATGTTCGCGAAAGATTGGGAGATTGTTCAAGATGAGTCAGGAACGCACGTTAAGTTATCTGATCGTTGTGTTAGACGTAGTAGTCGTACAAGGGATTCTATGCCAATAGAAGAAGTCGAGGCTATTATGGAGATATTCCAAGTCAGTCGAGATACAGTAATGTCTGCGTTTGCTGCTAGTCATGGAGGTTATGAGGAAACAGCTATGATCGTTGCTGACTGGACGTTTGGTAGGGATGAGCTCAGGAACAATGCAAATGAGAATAATGTGATTGAAAACAGGTAATGCTAAGTGATAACGCCAGTGTTTGCCGTTCTAAGTAGGCAAACATGTCGTGTTTCCCTAGTGAATGCGGACAAAAAAATAGAAGAATCGCGAGGCGTGTGTTGGATTAACGCAAGGGCTTATTCTTCTAAAATGTTCGCGGTCGTTTGGGTGTGCAGGGGGAGTAGTATTGTCTTTTAGAATGTCTTTAAGTCATGGCTCAAGGAATTTAAGGAAATTACGGCGCATCGCGATTCTTTCAGGTACAATCGTAGTAATCAAAATAAGCTGCAGCGGCGAACGCCTTAAAACAAAATGAATAGAGAATCTGCTATTATAGAACTTGAACGTTTAGCGAAAGAGATCGCTAGGCACGACTATTTGTATTACAATCTGGCACAACCAGAGATATCAGACCACGAGTATGATGAGCTGCGGAAAGAAAATTCGCGGATAGAGGCATTGTACCCAGATTTAGTTAGGGCTGATAGTCCGTCTCACCGCGTGGGGGCTCCCCCGCAAAAGGAGTTTCGCAAAATCACACACCAGACGCCAATGGTCTCCTTGGAGGACGCATTTTCCGATGATGATGTCGAGGCGTTCTTTGAAAGAATATCGCGATTTTTGAATATGTTGGATACTCCTTATATACAGGGGGCCCCCAATATTGCTGACCAGAAAAAGGATAAGACTGAACGTTTGGACGCTGCAAAATATAACAATCTTTTGCGGAGTGGGTATATCTGGGCGGAATTAAAAATTGACGGATTATCTGCGTCCTTGATTTACGAAAACGGGATCCTTGTTTCCGGGGCGACAAGAGGGGACGGCACAGTTGGCGAAGACGTAACCTTAAACGTAAAAACGATAAAAGACATTCCGTTGACAATCGCTACAGATATTCCGCGCCTAGAAATTCGTGGCGAGGTTTATATGACCAAGCATGTGTACGCACGTTTGAATGAAGAACGTGCTAAAAGTCGCGAGCCGCTATTTTCAAATCCCCGGAACGCAGCAGCAGGTTCGTTGCGCCAGCTTGACCCAAACATAACTAGGAGGCGGCACTTGCGATTCCTTGCGTATGAGGTCCTTGGTCGCGATTTTGATACACAGGAAAATGTGATTGCGTTCCTCAATGAACACGGTTTTATGACGGCACAGCCGACGTGTTTATGTCGAACCATGCGCGAAATTGCTGATTATTACAATCATGTCGCTGACATTAGAGAGCAAATCCCCTATGAGATTGATGGAGTAGTTTACAAGGTTAATGACAAATCATTGCAAGCGCGCCTTGGTACAGTGGGGCGTGTTCCACGTCACTCTATTGCTCATAAGTTCAAGGCGGAGCAAATTGAGACGAGAGTTACCGGAATCTCTCTTCAAATAGGGAGAACAGGGGTACTTACTCCTGTCGCAGAGCTTGACCCTGTTGCCCTTGGTGGCGTGACGGTTGCCCGCGCGACTTTGCATAACAAAGACGAAATTGCGCGTTTGGATGTCCGTATTGGCGACACAGTGGTGCTGCAAAGGGCTGGGGACGTTATTCCACAAATTGTACGCGTCGTGAAGGAAAAGCGCCCTGATGACGCACAGCCATTCGTTTTCCCGGCTCAATGCCCGTCTTGTGGAAGCTCGCTCGAAGGGACACGCTGCATGGCAGGGTTTCAATGCAAAGCCCAAGCGATAGAGCGGTTGTCGCATTTTGTAGGCGCCTTAGAGATTGATGGCCTTGGGGAGCGTAATATTGAGTTTTTGTACGAAACCCAAAGAGTTCGCGATTTTATTGATATATTTACGCTACAACAAAGGAACAGTAATTGTGCTGCTGACGTTTGTCGGGATCTGTTTGGAGGGGCGACTACAACGATTGAACCACCGCAAGTCCCTCTAGAGAAAGAACTTGGCTGGGGATTTACCTCTGTCAAAAAATTATTCAAAGCAATCGATGCATGCAGGTCTATCCCTCTTGATAAATTTATTTTAGCCTTAGGAATTCCACAAGTTGGAAAACAAACAGCGTCATTACTTGCAAAACACTTTGGCTCATGTTCAAACTTGTTTTCGTGTTCCGTTGATCAGCTGGTGAAAATTGACGGAATTGGGGATTCTATAGCAGAAGATATTGTTCGTTATTGCTCTGATCAACGCGATTTTGTAGAAAAATTGCTCGAACATGTGACATTGTACTACGAGGAGGTTCGTTCAGATTTGCTTTTGTCTGGGCAAACGGTTGTGTTTACCGGAAAGCTCGAGCACCTAAGCAGGAACGAAGCCAAGGCGCAAGCCGCCAGACTTGGTGCAAAAATTGGGTCGAGCGTATCAAAGGGAACTTCTCTCGTTGTAGTCGGAGCAGATGCTGGAAAAAAACGGGGCGAGGCAGAGCGCTTGGGTGTCAAGGTGATAGATGAGCGCGAGTGGCTCAGCATGGTTGGCGAACAGCGCGCATGATGTTCCCAGTTAAAGAAATACGATGGATATTTAAGAATAAGTATTAAAACGGTAATGAATTTAGAAGATAACAATATAGCAATGATAAGGAGAAAATAATAGATGGCCAAATTAACCTTTACGTACGGTGCTATGAACGCAGGCAAAACCACGTCCATGCTTCAGGTCGCGCACAATTATGAGTCATGCAACCTGACCCCGTGCGTCTTTACATATGAGGGTTGCGACGATAAAGGGGCGTGCTATTGCCGCCTCGGCATATCTAGAACGAGCAATTTATTTAATAAGGAATATTCGTTTAGTTCTCTAGATCTATCTGGAATATCAATCATTTTAATTGATGAAGCTCAGTTCCTAACAACTAAGCAAGTATTCGACTTAGGGAAGATCGCATCGTTTAATGACATACCTGTGATGTGCTACGGACTAAGAACGTCCTGGCAGGCGCATGTATTTGAAGGATCCGCCGCCCTACTGGGGATAGCTGACGAACTTCGGGAGATTCGAACAATATGTCAGTGCGGGAAAAAAGCCATTATGGCACTTAGGTCTGCTCCGGCTAATGGACAAGGAGATGAAGACTTAGGACAAGACAAATATGTTTCTGTATGTAGAAAATGCTGGTTGAATTCTCAAGGTGAATAGCTTGAGTGATCTTAAATATTTATGATGACAAAGGCTAGTGATAGCAAAAGCAGTGTTAAATATTCGTTAAGCTCTTTAACTCAAAAGTGTTGCAATCGTGCCACATGGCACTAAAAAGGAGAAGATATTTCGTCTATTCTTGTGTAACTAGGATCGAGTCGCGTTATATAACGAATTAGTAAGGGTTCGGAGTTAAGCTCTGGACGTAGATGGTCTTAACTGTTTTGGGAGTATGTTATGAATGTTAAAAAAGTTTTAGTGGCTGCGTTGTGTGTCATGCCTGTAGTGGCAAATGCAGAGTACAATATATCCGGTTTCTTCTGCGGAATTAACGGCGGTGGCGGCAACGGGAAGTTGGTCGAGTATTTCTTGAAGAATGGCGCAAAAGCGAAAGATAAAGTTGAGGGGGCTAAAGTAACTGGCGGACGCGCTTTCGTCGGTGGTGAAATTGGTGGTGGTGCCGAGTTTAATGGCTTCTACGTAGGGTTGACCGTAAACGCTGCTTATGGCTTCT
Source organism: Holosporales bacterium (assembly GCA_031273545.1). GTDB lineage: Bacteria > Pseudomonadota > Alphaproteobacteria > BNTO01 > BNTO01 > JAIRNK01. The sequence continues at coordinate 6,432 of JAISRQ010000112.1, read as the reverse complement.
TGGAAAATAAGACGAAGACTGATCAAACAAAGACTGTTGCAAAGTTGGCTTTGGGGGATGCGACTACAACAAGTGACTATGATTCGATTGCCAATCTAGTTGTAAAGCCAAAGTTTGAGTACGGGGCCGCCCTCTTGTTAGGTGGAAAAGTTACACCAAACGTACTGGCGTATTTGTCGTTGGGTTTTGTTGGAACTTACCACACAGTAGATCAGACTTTGCGTGTGTTGTATAAAGTTGCCGGGAAAGCAGATGCTGTGGCCGCTGCAGACAAGCTTGATACTGTGAACGGGTTCGTTGTCTCTAACGGAACGACCGTGAGTCTCGATCTGAAGGCGGATGATGCCGGAAAGGCACTTTCTACCGGGTATGAAACTGCAAAGATTGAGAACAAGGATAAGGTTGACGCAATGAAAATTACGACGTTTGGATTCGTTCCAGGTGTTGGCGTCAAGTATTTCTTGGAGTCTGGCGTGTATATCGGAGTAGATGTTGGAGTTAAGATTGGTTTTGGACGGAAGGCTGACGCGAAGTATGCAGCATCGGGAACGAAGCTCACTTACACTACGACCGCTGGAACAGCTGCTACGACGAAAGACTTGCAGACATTGGCGAACACGAAGCATGACCTGTATTTGAAAGAGGGCGTTGGAGTCCGTGCAGGAATTTCTGTCGGGTATAAGTTTTAGTATCTAAGCTTATCGATTTTGATTGCAGGAGCTCCCCTTAGCGGAGCTCCTGGAAATTCTAGGAAGTTTGTTCGTAACTGGCGGTTGTGTTTGCCGTGTTTGTTTTTCCGCTGGGGACGTTCGGCATATTCCTCTTTTTCAACTTAGTTTGGTTAGTAGGTCAAGTTTGGTCGTATGGGAGGGGAAGTTTATAGAATCCCAAATTTTTCTTCGTTCCCGCCTCACAGTGATCACGAATAGAGTGGCGCGTTTCGTCACTTAGAAGGGTTCGCAATCATTTTGTCAGTAGGTAGGCCTTCTCTACCCATCGAATCATCTCGTGTATGTCAGCTTTCTCCACGACAGGCCCAAGCCAAAACCTTAAGCTTGGACAAGAATTTGGGTGATTTAATATGCCTGGGTCAAGATTATTGCTGTATAAATAATTCATCATCTTCTGTAAAAACGCCAAATCCGCAGTCTTTCCTTGGTTTATTACAGTAATGCACAATGAATTTTTTGAACGAATATCTTCATCTTTTACCAAAAAATCCGCCCAAGGCGTCTAGTAAAAATTAAGGAATGCCGACAGCCGACATTTCACGACAGAAAGTGTTGTTACAAAAAGCTAAAATCGCTTAGTATTCATTCGAAAGTTTATTCAGCAGATATTTTGCATGTTCTATTAATCCTTGTCCTAACGTCAATCTTGAGTCCTCAAGGCTAGTTATATAATCTTCTCTCTCCTTTTCTTTCCAGGTCTTCTTAAAATCGTTATATTCAAACCGATTAGCGTCCCTACATGCAATAATAACATACCCATAATTATCAGCCATGTTTGCATGACAATGAGTTTTATCATCCGTAAGTTCGTAATAGCCAAGGAGCTTTCGTGCGTAAACTCTCATCGCATCAAAATAGCTCACAGGAGATGAGAAAAAAAACTCTGTATCAGTCAAATCTCTCTCTATATTAGCAATGATATTCTTTATATCTTCAATTACATTAGCCTTGCTTACGACTGCTGTGTCTCCAAAAGGGAACTTCCCTGCGTAAGGGTCATTAGCAGCATACACAGAACAACATGCAAGCAAACCATACAAAGGCAACAAAACATTTTTCATAAAAAAAATCCTACAACGTAAAATACTTCACCTATCGATCATTATGCAATAATAGAACAGATTCTTCAAGTGTTAATGTTTGGGCGTAAAAGTTCTAATACTTTGAAGTTCTGCCCTATACATAGACACAGCAATGTTATTATGGATGAGGACACAAGTCCACTATATCAGAATAGGCTTCCTCTACCCACCTGAGCATCTTGTGAATGTCCCCCTCCTCTACTACAGGCCCAAGCCAAAACCTCAAGCTTGGGCAAGAATTCGGGTGATTTAATATGCCTTGGTCAAGATTATTGCTGTATAAATAATTCATCATCTTCTGTAAATACGCCCAATCCGCACTCTTCCCTTGGTTAATTACAGTAACGCATAATGAATTTTTTGAGCGAATATTTTCATCTTTTACCAAAAAATCCACCCAAGGCGTGTTGCGTACCCAATCTGCTACAATTTTGTAATTGTTATTTACGCGGTTTATTAATTCCTTTAATCCGCCAATTTCTTTAGCCCAGTTTAACGAAAGCAACATATCACTTACCGTAAGTAGTGAGACTGTGTTGATTGTGCTTCCCTGAAAAAAGTCCTCACAGATCGTCCTTTTCCCTTCTTCGCGGGGCGCACGATACAACCGCGGAATTGGCCAACTTGGCGTTGTCGTATCTAAGCGCGCGACTGCCCTTGGTGCCAGCACGACTACCCCTAGTCCGCCTTCGCCTCCTATTCCTTTTTGTAGAGAAAACGACGCTGCATCCAGCTTTTCCCATGGAATGTTGTCACAAAACACAATAGACGTCAGGTCACATATAGTAAGCCCATCCCGACACCCAGGGATCCAGTCAGCGCTAGGAACAACTGTCCCCGACGGAGTATCACTCCATACGAAAACGCAATCGTGGTCAGGGTTATAACGAGTAAAATCCGGGGATTTCCCAATTGGCGCAACTGTACTGTGCAGCGGACGAACTCCTAGCTCGTTCATCACATCATGATACCAATGCCTTCCAAAAACTCCTGCGACGAACATATCTACCGGCTTGCTGCCCAACAGGTTCCACAGCAAAAATTCAGTAGCCGCCGTTGCTCCGCCGTTTATTAGCGCGAGCTTGTACGTTGGCGGAATCTCCAAGATTTCTCGCAAGGATGTTAGCATCCGGTTTATCAGAGCGAGTCCTTTGGGGCTTTTGTGAGAACGGCCGAGCTGCATGCCGTCGATGTGTGATAGCGACCACGCTGCAATCTTTCTCGTGGGACCGGAAGCGAATCTATCGTCGTATGAGGGGGATAACATGTTAAATTTGTGTAAATATACTCCAACATGCTCAAATTATACCCCAATATTAATCGGATTTCCGATCTTTTAATTACGCGATTAACCTAGGGATGCCCGCTCCTAAGTGCCCAGCTCATACAATTAGTCCTTTGTCCGCCCTAAGTGTTTGCTCGTGGTCGTCTTTGTGTGTTTCGTATGGTATATTCGAGCAGGTAAAAATATACAGAAAACACTTGTGCATTGCTTTACGTTTATGTTTTCAGGGTTTATCTGAGCTGCACTTCGCTGATTTAATTAACAGATTATAGGAATACATGTGGATATAGTTGTAAAAGGTCAACCGCAATTTTTATTCAGCGTTGCGGACGCATGTAGTTTGCCAGATCATGACTACAACGAAGTCGCGTTTTTTGGTGCGTCAAATGTGGGGAAATCCAGTATAATTAACGCTGTGTGTAACCAAAAGAACTTGGCTAAAACGTCGAAAACGCCTGGGCGGACTCAGCTTTTGAACTTTTTTACATTCCCGCCGGGGAGTATAATCGTGGACGTACCAGGGTATGGGTTCGCAGATATTCCGGATGAAGCGCGAAGACATTGGCAACGTTTGTTGGTTGGGTATTTAGAGTCAAGGAGTGCACGTTTACATGCGTATTTACTGTTAGATAGCCGACGTTTTATTCGCCCTAACGATATGGATCTTATCCGAATATTTCAACAGTATGAAATAAGCTTTACCTTCGTAATGACAAAAGTGGACAAATTAAACAAGACAGAACAAAAAGAATTAAAGGAAAAGATTGCTGAACAATTTGGTAACTCTTGTGACGTGGTTATTACAAGCGTAAAAGATAGAATAGGGATAGATGAGTTAAAGCAAAGCATATACCGCCCCTAATGATACGGATAGAAGTGAAGGATCATGAGCGTTTGGCTGGCGAAAAAGACCGTAATCACTTGGGGTTTTTGCACATCGATTTGAACACTAAAGCAAACAAACAGAGCTAATACAAAAGTAGTATCGCGAATTAAATAAACTAAGGTAATATAACAGTAGTATTTAGAATTTTTACTTAACGTTGAGAAAGACAATGACGCCCAAAAAGAAAGAAAATTGTTTTCGCCCAATAGCGGATAATCGTAAGGCTTCGTTTAACTATTTCATATTAGAAACGCTTGAAGCTGGAATCGTTTTAACTGGGTCTGAAGTAAAGTCCATTAGGCTGAACCGTTGTAGTATCGCTGAGGCTTTCGTTGGCGAGATGGCAAGTGACCCGGAATCTTTATTCCTTTTTAACGCAAATATTCCCGTGTATGAAAAGGCCAAGATGTTCAACCACGCACCAAAAGCGCCGCGCAAGCTATTGCTTCACAGAAGGGAAATCAACAAGTTGTTAGGAGCCATCAGGAAGAAAGGGATGACGGTCGTTCCGCTTAATATGTTTTTCAATGCGAAGGGGGTCGTCAAAGTAAAGATTGCCTTGGCGCAAGGAAAAAATGTTGTGGATAAACGGGTTACAATTAAGGAGCGCGAGTGGAACAGAGATAAAGCTCGGATATTGAAAAATCGGGTGTAATTAAGTTGTATACCGGGGTCCCTCAAAGAGCGCGGACCGAAAACGGAAGAATTGCGCGCGTTTGTTGGACGAGAAAGTTCGCATTCATTCGATGCGTAGGTCCATTTATGCCTGATCGCTAACGTTTTTCACCAGATTTACAGCAAGTCCCGCATTGTGTACCATTTAGTGGGAAGTAACTTTAAGAAAAAAACATAGTGTTGATTGTAATAGCCTTATGCGTAGCAGCGGTCGCATTTATATCTATTTTGATGATAAATTTTCGGCCGCACAGCAAAGAAGATCATACTGTGGCTCTGCTTCAACGCGTTGGAGGGCTGTGGTGTATAATGCCGCTGGAAAATTCTGGCAGCGTTACAAAAAATGGATTCATATGTTCTGATGAATTTATCCGAATAACAGGGACAAAGTGCCCATCTTGGGGGGCTCTTCTTAGTTTTTTTGGGCAAACGGCGGATGTTTCTTTTCAAAATAGCGTGCAAAATTTATTAAAAAATGGGCATGCTGACCCCATACATGCGCATTTCAATGGAAGAGTATATCGAGTCATAATGCAATTATCTCAAGATCGCGTGAAAGACAAAGACTCTGGGGAAGAATATTTGCGCAAGGATATATTGTTAACATTAAATGATGTAACGGAACTCCAAAAAGTAAAAGAACTTTATGATAATGCAATAGAAAAGATTAACGATTTATTGAGAGTATTAAACACGCTTCCGTTTCCTGTTTGGACCCGGAGTAGCGACGGTAACTTAACATTTTGTAACACGGCATATGCCAAGTTACTTGAAACACAGCCGTACCAAGTCCTATCTCGGCAATGGGAGCTAGTCGACGGGGCAAGCGCAAAAGAGGCGAAAAATCTACATAAAGATGTCCTTTTAGAAAAAAAAGCTAAAACAATTGAAGTAAAGAAAAAACTAAAAGGAGAAGAAAAAGCGTACAAAATATATGAAGATGCTATCGAAAAGATGGAGCAATCAAGCGACGAATACGCTGTTGTTGGAACAGCAATCGATATGTCCGACAGCTTGGTCGCAGCCAAAATCCAGCAAAAAAATGCGCAACTGTACAGCGACACGTTGAACCTTGTGGACTTGCCGTTTGGGGTGGTAAACCGCGCTGGAAAGATCATCATGTTTAACAAGGCAATAGAAAAGCTGCTTGGGGTGGACTTATCTGCGAATGAGGTGTTTGTTGACGACGTGCTAGAGAAGCTGCGCAACTACGAAAGGCTCCCGGGCGATGTGGATTTTGTCACATTAAAAAATATGTGTCATAAGTGGATAGAACATTGCGACCTTCCGTTTCATGAAATGTGGCATATGCCGTTTGGGGTTGTGCTAGACATTTCTGTGTCGACTTTTCAAAATGACTATATAATGATCACTTTGAGGGACATAACCCAGGTTTTAAAGGCAGAAAGCCGCTATAAATCGCTGCAATCCGTCTGGAATGCAATAATTGACCAATCCAGGGACGCCGTTTTGATCATAGGAATCGACCATAAGATACAACGGTGCAGCGCCAGTGCATCGAATATACTTAACCGAGATGCGCCTTCGCTCATTGGGTTGTCCGTGAAGGAGTTCCTCAAAACCTTTGCGACGCAACATGTGCTACATATTTGGCAATCAAATTTGGAGGATGCGATCGAGCTAAGGAACCCGCATACTGTTACTATTTCCGCATCAGGATGCACGCTTTTGTGCGAGTATGTGCCGCTTCCGGATGGGTGGCATATGTTGCGCTTTTCGAAGTGTTTCGTGGAGGAAAGGTTTAATACCTTA
>JAISRQ010000158.1 GCA_031273545.1 Holosporales bacterium | reverse complement strand
GTGGTGCATAATTTTTGAGCAGCGTCATTTACTACTAATGAAATCTTCTTTTCGACGACAAACAGGCCATCAAATAAACGTAGACGGTCACGAAGGTCTTGGTTGGGATGGCTATTTTTCATGAGGTGGCCCTGCCTAATCGTGTTACAAACATCGCAAAACTCTTCATTTTCTGCTAAAAGGAATAATCAACAACGAATATTCGGTATTTTTAGTGTTTTTTAAAAGAGAAATTAATACCCCTAAAACCATTGGAGTCCTTGTTAGCGGCGGCGACTGCGCAGGTTTAAATGCAACCGTTCGCGCAATAACCCACCACGCCACGAAGACGTTTAACTGGCGCGTAATAGGAATTCAGCGCGGCTATTGGGGCATGTGGGTGCGTCCACTTCAGACAATCGAACTTACTCCAGACGTTTGCGATCATCAGTGGGTTAGCTCTGGTGGCACATTTTTGCGCAGTAACAAAAACTACCATGCCCCAACGTTTGCAGATGGCGGTAAAACTTTTCCTAATTTGGATGAGGCTTTTTGTAATGCGTACAACACATTAGGACTGGACGCAATCGTAATAATTGGTGGAGACGGAAGTTTCAACAAACTGAACCAAATTCACGATTTTTACAACAAAACAAAGAAAAAAGGGGATCATAACGAAGTAAATTTTATTGCGATTCCTAAAACTATAGATAATGACGTTGCATATACTGACCTTGCCATTGGGCACGAAACCGCGCTTGATGTCGTGATAGAGGCAATAGACAACATACAATTCACTGCAGAAAGCCATGATAGGGTCATGGTCGTTGAGGTTATGGGACGGGATGCTGGGCACATTGCGCTGAAGGCGGGCGTTGCCTCGGGCGCAGACGCAATCTTAATTCCCGAAATCCCCTACAACATGGATGATCTCGCTAAACATATAGAGCGCGTGTACCAATCCCCGCAACGTCACGCAATTGTCGTTGTAGCAGAATCAGTGAAGACTCCAGATGGCGAACATTTGCGAGGAACAATTGGCGACGAAGAACAAACGCGCTACCGTGGGATTGGGGAGAATTTAGCATCTCGATTAAAGGAAAAGGTATCTGCAGATGTGCGCTTTGTCTCGTTAGGACATGTGCAGCGTGGTGGACGCCCCAGGGTGAAGGATCGACTGCTGGCGAATCGCTTTGGAGTTCATGCCGTGGATTTGATAGCGAAGAAACAGTTCAATAGAGTTATCGTGGTGGTAAATGGAAAGATGGCGGATATTCATATTTCCGAAGTGGCAAATGTGCTGCAAACAGTCGATGTGAAAGGCGAGATGGTGCATGTTGCAAAGTCGTTGGGGATATACCTTGGAAGTATATAGAAATCTATAATAAAACAGCGTTTTCTCTACGACAAATTCTCTAAAGAAGGAAGAAAGGAAAACGCTTCCATTACTAGTTTGTGTTTTCACATTTATTGTGGCCCCAGTCTCCTCCCACGCAATTGCAAACTTTTTAGTTAAACAAACGCGTACGACTCTTCAGTTTTCTCCCCATAGTCATGGGGAACTCCGATAAGGCTGTATTACTGAGAGCTAACGACTCATTCTTTCTTGATTTTTTCACTGGATTTTCTATGTTCCTCACTATACATTGAGGTTGAGGTCAGGTTTTATTTATACACTGTTGCATCGTTTTATATGATTAACTTCTTATTAAGAATAATCGTGAGATAATAGCCACAGGTAGGAGTAAAGTGTTTTGTCTTTTTTAAGAAGTAAAAAAATGTAATGTGACTAGAAATAAAGGAGCGTATCATGGAGTGCACAAAAATATTATCAATCGGTCAGTTAGGGATATTAACTCTGGTAACACAAGCTATTTCTTGCGTGTGTTCATGCATGTGCAACAGTGCGCGTCCGCAAATTCAATTATCCGACGTTACAAGGATAAACTATCCTCACTTTGGAGATAGAAAGACGTACGATAGGCATATTTACCGTATGTCGTATGACTATTGGTCGTACTTTTCAGATGGGAGCCTGAATGGTTTAACGAGAGGATATGACGAATTGCTTTACGCACTGGATAAGATTATGAGCAACCCGGTCTCGTCTAAAGAAGACTGGAATTTCTTGAGTGGGGCGATTTTGGAGTATTACCGCAGATACAATTCCTTGAGCGGTGGGTTGGTGTACTGGAGGATGTTGGATCACGAAATAAGAACAGGAAATCCGCCAGATATTGCAGATCATCGATATATGAGCACCTTTAATGAAATGATTAGAGGGCAGCAGGAAGCGTACGACAGGATTAACTTCCTTGTCGAAAGGCAGGAAGCTTGTTGGTATGGCAGTCTACTCATAAATGAACGCTTGCGTTCCCTTGAGCCGATTGTTAATAATTTTTTTGGTCGTTTGGCGCTAAAAGCGTATAACCTAGTCATGTGTGCCAGAGTAGACACGGATGATGAAAATAGTGAATTGCAAGATATTAACTAGCATTTTATCAGCTGGAGCGTGCATGTATCCACGCTTCAGATGATTGCTACGAAATTACCCAACAAGCGCGTAATTGCTCTTTTTTTCTATCTGCATTCATAGGGGAAAATCGGTATACAAAATCTTGAGATGAGAACGGTTGCGTTTGGTTTCACGAATTGGTAGATTTTAATAGGGTTTCGTGTGGTTAGTCTGAGTCTTCTAATATGTCAGGACATTCACAGTTTAAAAATATTATGTACCGCAAAGGAGCACAAGATGCCAAGCGGGCCAAGGTGTTTGCAAAAATTGGGCGGGAAATTTTAGTCGCAGCGAAAAGGGGAAGCCCGGACCCGCAAGCGAACCCTCGCCTCAGGGCTGCTTTGGCTGCGGCGCGTGCGGAAAATATGCCAAACGATAACGTAAGTCGGATTTTAAAAAAGGCTGCGGGCGAAGATAACACCGACTCGTACGAGGATGTCCGCTTTGAAGGGTTTGGCGTCGGCGGGGTATCCGTTATAGTGGAGGCTTTGACTGATAACAGGAACAGGACCGTGCCGGAGATTCGCGCAACTCTGTCAAAATATGGCGGAAACTTAGGAGATGTCGGCAGTGTAAGCTTTATGTTTGACCATTTGGGAATCGTTGCAGTGTCAAAGGATGGTTTGCCTTTCGATGATTTGTTCGAAAAGGCGGCGGAAGCTGGAGCCGAAAATGTGGAAGAATCTGACGACGAGTTTACAATAACTAGCACTGTTGAATTATTTGGTGCAGTCCGAGATTTTATAACGGAGAACGTAAAAGAGCCAACTCGGGCCGAAATTATTTGGCACCCAAAGAACTATGTCGACTGTGACTTTGATACAGCAAAGACGTTGATAAAAATGGTTGATATTTTGGAAGATAATGATGACGTCCAAAAAGTGTTTACGAATTTCTCTTGCAGCGACGAAGTTCAGCGCTTGATTGATGAAGAGTTTGCCTAGAGAAAGCGCGTAATAGGAGCCGCGAAATGGTCCCAGAAGAAAGACCGTCCATTGCGGCGTTGATCTCAGTAGTGTTTTTTTCTACCGTTGCGACAATGATGGTTACAGCGGTACTTCCTGCGTATTTTAAAGAGCTGGGACTATCGTATATTCAGATCGGGAGAATTGAAGGTTGTACGGCTTGTGTTGCTTTTTTGTCCAAATTTTTGTCAGGAATTTTTTCAGATAAAATTCAAAAACGCAAGCTGCTTATTGTTTGGGGCACGGGGCTTAGCGTTATCGCGAAGGGAAGCTTTGCGCTAGCTACAGGCGGAGCATCAATTTTCTTGGTACAGATATGTGACCGCCTTGCAAAAGGAATGCGATCGTGTCCGTTGGACGCAATGATTTCAGACTTAGGCGGAAACAAAAGGCGCTCGTATGGGGTTAAGCATGTGGTGTTTCTTTGTGGAAGCATTACGGGAAGCTATATAACGTATCGGATACTTAAAAATTCAGAAATCACGATCAAGTCAATATTCTATGCAGCAATGATTCCTGCTGCAATAGCTTGTCTTTGTGCAAAGAGATTCGTAAAAGAGCCAGAATTATTTGTTGAGGGGTCTAATTTTTCATTAAAGAACATTGTACGTGATATAGACTCTTACTTGTGGAGATTATTCGGCGTTCTTTTCTTGTTGATGTTTGCGCGGTTTGGCCTGTCCTTTTTAGTATTAAAGTCTATGAATGCAGGTATAGCGGTTTCGGGTACTGCGCGACTATATATATTGTACGATATAAGTGCTGCAATAGCGGCGTTGTTTTCTGTGATAGCGGCAAAAAGGACGAGCCATGAACTTTTGTTTAAGGTATCCCTTGTTTGTCATATGATTGCGCACTTAGCTTTCTTTGTTGCGCGCGGAAAGTGCTTGATTTTTGTTGGAACTATTTTGGCTGGAGCGCACATAGGAATGTCCCAAGGGTGCATTATGTATATGATTTCGTCCTTAACAAAAAGTCACAACCGCGCAACGGCGTTTTCTATTTATTATTTAATTTCGAGTGTTGGATTATTTCTTAGTAATAATGTTGCCGGAAGACTAAGCCATGTGAATCCGTCGTTGGCGTTCCTCTTTGGGGCAATGTTTTGTGCGCTTACGTTGCTTGCGTTTAAGTATATATCCGCATCTCAAAAGATTGCCGACGCGTGAACAGGACAAATGATTGCCTATTTTAGATTTCGAGCCAGCAATCATTGTGGCTCGGTACGTGTATCATGTAGAAGCAGGAGCAATGAATGATTATTATACATCCGACTTAAAACAATCCCTAAAATGCAAGTTTTTTTTCAAATTATTGAGACTTCTCCTAAAAACTCTCTACGTTTAATTTCGTTTTTTTTGTATAAAAACGTTTTTTTACGCGTATACCGGGGCCCCCAAAGATTGCGGGCCAGAAAATGAATAATTGTAAGCGTTTGACCGCCTAAAAAAACCGTAATCATTTGGGGAGTGGGTATACATTCTATCTTTTTCAGTATATTTAAGACTAGACAGTGCAATGCCGAGCTCTTTTGCTGCATATTTTTTTTGTAACAAATATGGATTCTTATCAAAACATTTTGAACATCGTTGTGGTCTGCTTTATTGTGCCTATCTAGAGACCTTGTTTTAAAAGACCCCGTGTATGAGCCATAAAACATATAAAAACTGTATAGGCCTGTCAGCCTTAGGAGGGCCATTCGGCGAAGAATACCACTGAAATAACGCGACATTTTCATCACGCTTTCCTGCTGTATACCGGGGCCCTAATAGTTGCGTACCGAAAATTAGCAAGCTTTTGGTTGATTTAAAAAAGTTCGCAGTATCTTTATGCGCAGGCGTACTCCTCTAAGTCGCGAATAAACTTCATCACATTTTGTTCTAAAGTCGCCCAGCTTGTTGCGATTCTTATAACGCTGGACGTTTTATCCCATCGCTTATAATACGTCAATGAATACTGCTTAGATAACTCGTCATGCATCTCATCAGGTAATATTGGAAACAGTAAATTCGTAGTATTTTCTACAAAAAACTCGATCCCCATCTTCTTTAAGCATTCGCGAATCAAGGATGCCATGTTGTTTGCATGCCGAGAAATTTCAAAATATAGGTCATCCTTGAATAATTCCGAAAATTGTATCCCAAGTAACCGCCCTTTCGACAACAACCCCCCACGTTGCTTCATTATAGGTCTAAAGTCGCTAGCTATGGCTTTGTCTTTGATGACGACGGCTTCTCCGAATAAAGCGCCTTGCTTTCCTCCGCCTATGTAGAAAATGTCGCAACATTCCGTTATTAACTTGAGGTCTGTATCGTTTCCTTCCGCAACCAAGCCATATCCAAGACGTGCCCCGTCTACGTAAAGGTACAAGTTCCTTTTTTTGCAAACATCACTTATGGCAAGCATTTCCGCCCTTGTGTACAATGTTCCTAACTCTGTGGGGTGTGTTATGTACACAAGCTTGGGTTGGACAAGGTGCACGATCCCCTCGTTGTTCAAATATTCTTCACAATATTCATCGATTTGGGCGGCTGTTATTTTTCCATTTTTGCTCGGAATTGTCAGGATTTTGTGACCTGTTGCCTCTATCGAGCCTGTTTCTTGAACATGTATGTGCCCGTTTGTTGGCGAGATTACACCTTGATGCGGACGCAGGCACGCGGATATTGAGATTAGGTTAGTCAGCGTTCCACCTACGATGAAATGCACGTCCAAATCTTTTTGCCCGCAGAGGTTCCTTATTATGTCTGCTGCTTCGTCGCAGTATGCGTCACTTCCGTAACCAAATGTTTGAACCATATTTGTTTCAACCAATTTTGCAATTAACCTTGGATGTGCGCCTTCATTGTAATCACTACTGAATTCGATCATGTTCTTTTTACTCCTGTTTGTCTGTTCTCATGATTGAGAGGCCGAAAGGATTATCAGATTACTATAAAAGGTGGATGAAATGCAAATCCGAAGATATGCGCTCTCACCACCCTATGGGTCACAAGAATAGTTAACTTTAAAGGAATACATTATTTATAGGATATAAGTAAAAGTTATTTGTTTTGAAATCTACCCCCTTTATTTATAACAACAAAATAAAGAAATCGTTAGCCGCAACTTTACCATTTTTTAGAATTAACCTCCCGTTAACCTTTCGGTGATAGGATGAGAGGTAGTAGTTGGGAAAGTTCCCTTCTTTTTTTTAACCAGGTTTCTTCCGTATTTACCTCGGTACTCTTCTTTTTTTTGACTGATAAAATTAAAATACCGGCTATCACACGTAACTAACCAAGAGATTACGAATTTTTCGAGCAAACAAACGCCTGCGATACTTCATTTTTCAGTCCGCAACGATTTCCTCATCTCTTTCTCCTGTCAGCATGCACAAATTTTATACTTAACGTTGACAGATATCAAAAGCGTGGCACCAAGTTTATATTGGAGAACTTAATAGCCCTGCTGCCCGGTCTCTAGCCCACGCGATAGAATCCTGGATGATTTTTTCTGCCAACGATCCATAATCCTGCATTGGCTGCTCTTTGGAATCAAAATCAGGAAACTCTTCTGTACGTTTGCTCAATTCAAATGATTCTTTCATCTGCCTGTCTATCTCGGCAAATCTTTCGCGAGCTGCATCGACCTCGCTAAACGTATCATCAAAATCGACCTCGCTAAACATATCACGGTAAATATCATCAAATGTCGTTTTTCCAAAACCTGCATTAATCGGATGAAGTACTTCTATTTCTCCACGCACAAAAACTGGGCAATTGCACATTACATCTCTCAAATCCACACTTCCTTTTCCGAATAGCGTAATAGACTCAGCACAAATCCAGGGATGCATCTCATTGTGTCGCTGGAATAAGACGCGTCCATTTTCTCCATGAACATTTATAACAACATCTCGCGCCTTAATTACTGCACACAGAAGCAATGCGCTGTTTACGTCAAGGCTAAACGTCTCTCTCGCACTAAAACACGATCTTATTTCACCATTTAGGAGTAGTGATTCGTATTTTTCTGTTTCAAAAAAAATATTTCTGCCTGACTTATAACGTGAGCCTGAATTCGTTATGTCTATTGCTGCGCCTATAGTAATGTCACTTCCTGCCATGATGGTTCCTCCTCTATCAGTCCAGTGCTCAGATCCATGCGTACTACTGAGGTAACAGCTACACATAACGATTATCGACGCCAATTTATTGTGTGTTCTCATATCCAATCCTTTTCTTTTTTTTGGGAAAGTGCCATAAAAATTTCAATAATTTTGACTTTCTTTTACGTTCCACTAATATGTCTTCAATGAATACGAGCAAACTCGGAAGAACAATGGACTACTATTCCAAAAAAGCCGCATTCATTGGGGAATAGGGGGACCGGGGGCCCCCAGAATACTGACTTTTCCCGACAAACACGTGTGATTATTCTGTCTTCGTTCCGCACTTTTTCGCCAGCATTCGTTGTTGCCCCCGGTATTTACGTCTACGCAAAAGCTTT
>JAISRQ010000116.1 GCA_031273545.1 Holosporales bacterium | reverse complement strand
AAACAAGGGCGGAACCGATTCTGAGACTAAGTTCAAGGAAATAAACGAGGCGTACGAAGTATTAAGCGACCCTCAAAAAAAGGCGCATTTCGACAGATACGGTGATGCCTCTGCTGGCAACGGCTTTGGCGGCGCTGGAGGACCCCGTGGTAGCGACGACTTTGGTGGATTCGGCTTTAACGGCGGCTTTGGTAACGTTAATTTCGAGGATATAATAAGCGAAGTATTCGGCATGGGGGGCGGTGGGGCCTCTCGGCGCCGGCGGCAGTCCATGTCAGAGCCCGGCTCAGACATAAGGTATGACGTAGCCATAACTCTAGAAGAAGCGTTTACAGGAACAACGTCGAAGATTTCGATTCGCACATACTGCGTTTGTAATAAATGCAACGGAGCGGGAAGCTCCTCCAAGGATTACGAGACTTGCTCCGCTTGTAATGGGCGCGGCGTATTTCACAGACAACAAGGCTTCTTCACAGTGGAGCAAACTTGTATCACGTGCGGCGGGATTGGTCGCGTTATAAAAAATCCGTGTGCTGCGTGCAGTGGCTCTGGGCGTGTTGTGAGCGACAAAAACTTAGAAGTAAAAATCCCCAAAGGGGTAGACAACGGCACGCAAATCCGCCTAGCAGGGGAAGGAGAATGCGGCTTTCGCGGAGGACGATGCGGGGACCTTTATGTATTCATATCGATCAAGCTGCACAAGCTGTTTACTCGAGAAGAAAAAAACCTTATGTGCAGAGTTCCCATTTCCATCACGACGGCTGCATTAGGAAGTGAGATTAATG
Source organism: Holosporales bacterium (assembly GCA_031273545.1). GTDB lineage: Bacteria > Pseudomonadota > Alphaproteobacteria > BNTO01 > BNTO01 > JAIRNK01. The sequence continues at coordinate 5,073 of JAISRQ010000116.1, read as the reverse complement.
TGTCGTCGCTTGACAAAACTCCCATCCCGATCAAGATTCCGGCCGGCACACAAACGGGGCACAAATTTTGCATAAAGGGAAAAGGAATGCCCGGTTTGCGCGGGAATTCGTATGGCGACCTGTTCGTAGAGGTCGTAGTTGAAACCCCTGTTAAATTGACAAAGCGCCAAAAAGAGATACTGCAAGAGCTTGAGGAAGGAACATCCGAGAATACGCCAATGTCTAGTGGCTTCTTTGCAAAGGTGAAGGAGTTTTTTGCGGACAAATAGTGCAAACGAAGGTGGGAAAAGCTTGTCCGTATGATTATCTAGTACAATTCAAATGGCCTATGAATGCGTACAAAAAAGCCCCCACTCTAGCTGTACAATAGAGCCACTTGCGTGCCATGACCTCGCACATTTTGCAGTCAAAAAACTGTACCAGTTTGTATAAAACGTTTTGTTACGGTTGTCGAGTGGACTGGCTACAACAAGGAGGGCGCGTTTCAAATAACAGCACGCTCCCCCCGTCGCCCCGCCATGTGTCACTGGCGGTAAATTCAGGCCAACCTACTCAGCTACGACAACAGCAGTCGCCTTCCGTGCTTTCAGCGTCAACCTAGATACCTTACGAGATGCTGCATTCTTGTGTAATACACCATGTGCAACGCCGCGCATAAGCTCCTTCTCAGCAACTACAATGCTGCTTTGAATCGCCTCTGAGGTGATTGCAGGATCCTTTCCAAACAAAGACACGGCCGTCTCTACTTTTTTTACAAAAGTACGAATACGACTGATGCGAGCCTTATTCACTTGCGTTCTTTTCGCTGCTTGCCTAACGGCTTTTTCTGCAGATTTGTGTGATGGCATAACTTTCCAAGCCTAATGTTTTTTCTGACATACACTCAGCTTAATGTAAAAAGACTTGAGATGCAAATTCAAAAAACATATTGTCCACGTTTCGAAAAGGATGCAACAACGTCGAACAAGTCTTCGCTTTCGTTTACAGATTTTTGCAACACCAATTTTACCTATTTTAACACCTCGGTTGAGTAAGTATAAGTTACGATTCAGCGTATTTTTCGTTATAATCAACAGCGAGGCAGTTTTTTTTGGTTTGTTAGAATGACTTGTTGCAATAAAAAATGTAAAGATGCCGTCAAAGAGCCAGCCAAAGATACAGTGGCACATATTGACGAAAATGAAAATGCTTCGGACACAGGCGCCCCTTCGCATGATAATCCATCTGACCGCATCGCGCAGCTTGAGGCAGAGCTTTCTTCTGTGCAGGGACAGTATATTCGAGCGTTTGCCGAGATGGATAATATCCAGAAAAGGGCCCAAAGAGAAAAGGAGGATGCCGCCAGGTTTGGTGCGTCCTCTCTTGCCAAGGATATCGTTATTTTTGTGGATAACCTTGAGCGTGCTCTTAAAAATATTCCCAACGTAGGAGGAAACAATGAGTTTAAGTCATTTGTGGATGGCGTTGAAATGATATCCAGGGACATAACAAAAACATTGGAGAAGCATGGCATCTTAAAAATAGATAGTGATGGGCAGACATTTGACCCAGATCTTCACCAAGTAGTATCAGAAGTGCCTGCTAATGATAAAGAGACGGGGGTCGTATTTGAAACCCTACAAACAGGCTACACGATAAACGGGCGCTTGCTTAGGGCAGCGATCGTCGCAGTAACAAAATAAAATACCGGTGAATAATGTTTAGTTCTCTTTCTCAGAAATTGTCTAGTGTGTTTGACCGCCTTCGTGGGAAGGGTTACTTGAATGAGGAGGATATCGACAAAGCGCTGAGGGATATCCGCATCGCGCTAATCGAGGCTGACGTTGCGCTTCCAGCAATCAAGGCACTGGTTGCGTGTGTAAGGGAAAAGGCCGTGGGGCACGAGGTGTTCAAGAGTGTAACACCTGGCCAAATGGTAGTGAAACTGGTGCACGACGAAATTGTGAGCTTTTTGGGAGAGCAAGCCGTTCCTCTTGATTTGAAGGCGAATTCGCCGTTTTCTTACCTTTTTGTGGGGTTACAGGGAGCGGGGAAGACGACATCTGTTGCAAAAATTGCGAAACACCTAAAAGATTCTAGGAATGTTTTAACAGTGTCACTTGACGTATATCGTCCTGCCGCGCAAACGCAGCTTGCTGTGCTATCGGATAGTATTGGCGTGCGGAGTTTGCCCATTGTGCAGAACGAACGTCCTCTAACTATTGCGAAAAGAGCGATGCAGGTCGCCAAAAAAGAAAATATTGACGTTATATTGTTTGACACAGCAGGGCGTTTACACGTTGATGACGAGATGATGAAGGAGGTTGCAGAGATTCACAAGTTAGTGGAGCCTGTGGAAACGCTGCTTACGGCAGATTCGATGATGGGTCAGGAGGCCGTAAATGTGGCGAAAGCGTTCAATGAACTGGTTCCTTTGACTGGGCTTATATTGACGCGCGCAGACGGTGATGCGCGGGGAGGGGCCATCCTTTCTATGCGCTTTGTTACTGGGTGCCCTGTGAAGTTCTTAGGAACAGGAGAGCATGTTGATAAGCTTGTGCCATTTGACCCGAGACGCGTTGCGGATCAGATTTTTGGGATGGGTGATATCGTACAACTAGTAGAAACTGCGGAAAAGATTTCGAAAGGGGCAGGCTTTGATAAGCTACAGAAGCGCTTGGAGAAGGGGCTGTTTAACCTAAATGACATGAGGGAGCAGATCGAGTTGGCATTAAAAATGGACGGTTTATCTGGTATAATTGGCTCTGCATTTAAGCAAGCTCCTAAAATCGAAGATCCAAATAAAAAGCTTTTGAAGGATTTGGCTTTTATTCAGTCGATGACTCCGAAGGAGAGGTTTGATTGTAAGATATTGAATGCGTCAAGACGTAAAAGGATTGCGGCGGGAGCAGGACAAACTGTTGCGGAGCTCAACAAGTTTATAAAGTCGTTCGAACTTATGCAGAATTTCGTGAAGAGAGCGTCCAAGGACAAAGCAAAGGTGCTACTTGATATGTTCAAAGGACAAACAGCAGGGCCTAGACACTAGACTGTAGAATCCACACCAAAGAATAATCCTGCGCCTGTTATTTTATTACCAGTGAAGTATGTTCCCAAAATTAGGCAGAGTTAAAAGTCTACCTGGGTCGTATATGCACAAATTTGGCTGAATTGTTAAACTGTTTGGCTATAACGATTTGTTTACTTGTTGTTTGGTAGAATCAGACAGGTAGAAATTTGGTTAAAAATATGAGCTCACATGGTTGACAAAATTTTCAAAAACGCATTACAATACGACGAACGCGAGGCGCGGATTGCGCCCAGGTTTTCGTAATTCTAATCTGACTCTTAACGATGTTTATACTAACCCTTACAAATTTGACAAGTTCTCAAGTGGTGTTACTCATTCATCAATCATTGCAATACTTGCCGTCGCAGCATTCCCTTTCGGCACATTCGCCACTACGCCAAACATAGCCGAAATATATAGCGAAAGAATCTCTAACGCAGTCACATTACTTGACGACACGGTAGATTTGCTTACCGAGGGTCCAATAGAAAATCCGGAGTTCCTTGACACGATTACAGCGAACGTCGAAGCAATTCAACGAAACATAACTGACTCAAAAGACGACGTTGCCTATGTATTTTCCGAACACGGATTATTCTCATACCTTACCAGTGTGGCGTTTCCTCAAATTACTCCGTACGTATCCAAGGCTTTGTCGTACCCAACATTAACCGACCCAACAACGTTGATATTGGTCAATCAACCGTTTATCTCTCAAGATACGATAGATAGACTGGGAACATTTACAAGCATGGTCCTCGTTGGAAACTACACTCCAACGGGCCTAGACTACGCAAGCTTAACAAGCCTACAACACCTTCGCATGTATTATGGCAACATTGGAGACGTGCGGTCCTCTATACAAAGCCTCGTCAGAACAACAAGAGCATTGCGGTACCTTGAAATCCCAACCTGGGGGACCGACACAATCGAAAACGACGCTTTCCGCGCTACCTCCGCGGTCAAAAACACAACGCTTCAGCAGCTAGTCGGCTTCGAAGACGTCACAACAATTTGCGATTATGCCTTCGAATATTGTACAGGATTAACCTCTGTATCTTTTCTAAACGTAACTAGTGTGGGGAATAGTACGTTCGCTAATTGTTCCATAAACTCGCTATCATTGCCAAAGTTAGAATCTGCTGGGAATTGCCCTTTTCAAACATGCAACGCGAACTCGTTATATCTACCAAAACTAAAAACTGTAGGAAATGCTGCTTTTCATAATAGTTCAATAACTTCGATCTCTGTGCCAAATTTAGAAACTGCTGGAACTGAGCCTTTTGCTTGGGCAAAGTGTACCTCTGTATATGCACCAAAATTAAAGCAAGCTGGAGGCGGAGCGTTTTACAATAATGGGTCGATAAGAGATGTAACGTTTCCAGATACAGCAGGATGGGGAGGAAATTCCTTTAACGGAACAGCAATTGCTACGGTACGCGTTATTGGAGAGTACCAAAGAGAAGGTGGTTATGCTTCTTATTCTGCGTCTGATGGGAATGGCATTACGAAGATATCGTTCGCCTTCGGCTCTTCAGGATTTGGATCACCTGTAACAAGTTTCTACTTTTCTCTAGGAGAAAAAGCTCAAGCACTATCGAACACATCAACGAATAAATCCCTATTCAATTTCATTAGTGGCGTGCTTAGCGTAACGCGAGCACAATTTCCTCAACTCAAATCTGGTACAACTACTCATGGATACTTGGACTTAGGGTCGAAGTTTTCGGGAACCGGGCTTTCTTTCAAAGGTTCAGATTACTTGATCGATACAATAATTAACGCTGGTTCAACTCCAATTGTTCAGTAAAGAACGCGCCCTACGTTTTTTTACTATAAAAGTTAAATGATATTGGGAGGATAAAAGAATACAGATTATACAGTGGTCTAATCCTGTAACGCCCCTTGTCTACGTTCACGAAATTTGCAACAACTTATGGACGGCTAACACTCCACACTATTTGGGCCCTAAAAGCCTCAGAAAACAACACACCTAAAGTATTCGATCAACGAGCCTGCATTCG
>JAISRQ010000086.1 GCA_031273545.1 Holosporales bacterium | reverse complement strand
CTCGACTACGATGACCTTTAGTCCATTGTCTAAAGTTTTTGTTTTCGAATTAAATAGCTTCTGTGTATTAGTTTTTAATTGTTCCACTTTTGTCTCTTTATCTTTATTATCTGCATTTTGTGAATCTCCTACTATTGTGCTTCCATCAACGCTAATTAACGAAAACAACGAGAGACCATACGGCAAAAATCCTTTTCCTGTAAACATAGCTATTCTCCTGTAGATTTTCCAATTGAAATAAACACTAGTTTGTTCGGGTTGAATATTTCTTTACTTGCAGCGTTTGCTTCCGCTAATGTTACGCTAGCGTAGCCAGACATGTAATCCCCTATTTGCTCTGCAGAAAACCCTCGTATGCGTTTATCCACAACAAAGCCTACAAATTTCGAACTAGAATCCAAGTCGACAATAAGGCTGCCAAGAACCTCACGTTTCGTTGTGTCAAAGTCTTCCTCACTAATTCCGTTCTCGTGTACTCGTCCTATTAATTTCTTTAATTCTTCAATTGCTTTCTTCGTAGATTCATTTTTTGTACCTATGTTAAAATACGTGTACGAATCAAGGTCGTTCTCGATATTAAGCCCGTAACATCGGTACGCGAGTCCGTGTTTTTCTCTGATTTCCCGGAAAATCATAGAATGCAAAGATGGCTGAGCAACCACAGCAAACGCCAATTTTTTTGCAAAATAGCCAGAGCTTTTCCTATCAAAGCCATCAGACCGCGCCGCTATAATGGACTGCGGAACGTCAAACTCTATGTGCGCATCTTTTAGTTCGGTGTTTCGTGCAAATGTTCCGCTAACAGTAGGCACCCCGTTTAAAGGAAACTGCAGTAGCATTTTTTCTATGTGAGCCACTATTTCTTGCTCTTTTTCCTTTGGACCTGTCACCACTACATACGCGTTGTTTTGGGCCAAAAACTTCAAGTAATTACGAATATCATCCGTAGAAACTTGCGAAATATCTTTCCTTGTTCGCTCTAAAGACGCTCTATAAGGATGGTTTTCTGGGTAGAACAACTTATTCAATGCCTCGCGAAGGTGAGGTTCTGGACGCTGTAAGTACTCTTCATAGCCCACCATTTCCTCTATCTTCATTTTATTCAAATCGCTTTTAGGCAATTTTGGGTCTAATAAGGCAATGGCACCCAGCTCTAACGCTTTGTTGTAAGACGTATCTGGAGCCCACAACGAGACATATGCATGATCTGTGTCGATACTTAAGCTAAAGCTTGCTCCGCAGTCATACGTAGCTTCCTGGAACTTATATTTATCATATTTGCCAGCACCTTTGCCCAACATTTCTGAGACAAACATGCCCAAACTAGGGTGAGTTTTCGAAAAATTTTTAGATCCAGCGTCCTTAAACACAACAGAAACTGCAACAATAGGCTTGTCAGAGGGGATGAACCAGACCTCCTGAGGAAGCGCAGTTTTGACCTTGTGGATATTAATATGAAAAGATGGCGGAGCAATATTTGACAAAGCAGCACGCTTGGGAGCAGGATGCGCGCGCGGGGTGTCCCCCCCTTCTGCAGATGATTTAGATGAAGGCTTTTTCTTTGATGCAGCGTCTGGACTATCCGTATTTTTATCTTTAGCGATTGCATTCTTAGAAGTTGATTCCTTTGTTACATTCTCATTAATGTCTGCCCTTTTCACCATATCATGTTCCTTTCCATCATTTACACCCGAAATACTTGCCGAACAACAAATTACGCTACCATAAGAAAGCAGCCCTAATATAAGTTTTGTCTTCATTGTAAAATTACGCAATACTCGCACTTAGGTGATTATACCAAACTTGTTGATGTTGCACTATAATGCCTACAAAGCTTATGTGAATTTTTTACTAAGATAACTTACTAAATTGAATTTTTTTATGTTAAAGACACAACCATTTATTAGAGCTACATTGTTTTACGTACTGTTCGTCATGACTGTATTTCCTGTAGTTATTGCGTGCTGGCCTTTGATTTTTATATCAAGGCGCGTCCCTTTTTTCATTTTTGCGACAGGAACCAAGATGTTAATAGTGCTAATGCGCACGTTCCTTGGGATTCGCGTTCGCTTTGAAAATCTCGAAATTTTGCGAAAATTGCAGCAGGATTACCCTTGTTTCATATTAGCTCCGAAGCATCAGTCCGAAATTGAAACGCTAATTTTCTCAACATTACTGAAATCGTTTCGCATAATTTATAAGAAAGAAATAAATAAAGTTCCCTTTGTTAGCAGTTATATGCAGCGAATGAATTTTATCGCGATAGACAGGACAGCTGGGCGGAAAACGATACAAAGCCTAATAGACGAAGGATTACAATCTGTTGCGGACAATGTTCCAATACTGATCTTCCCGGAAGGAACCCGTACTGCATTTGGGGAACGCGGACGTTATCACGCGGGGGTAGCACTTATGTACGACGCCATGAAGGTTCCAATTTTGCCGGTAGCTCATAATGCGGGCCAATTTTTTACGCAACATTCGTTCGTAAAAACTCCCGGAGATATAGTTTTTAGATTTTTGCCCCCAATTTTACCAGGCTTATCAACAAGAGATGCCTTGAAAGAATTGGAGGCGAAAATCGAAGGGGACATGTAATATACTGTGGTCCCCGGTGTTTTATATGTTTATCCTCACACAACATCCTTTCGTGACGCTTTCTTCCGTTCATTTGGATCCAAAATAGCCTTCCGTAGCCGGATCGTCTTTGGAGTAACTTCAACGCGCTCGTCGTCTTCTATGTACGTAAGCGCCTGTTCCAACGTCATCAAACGCGGCGGACGCAGCCGAACCGCTTCATCCTTCCCAGAGGCGCGCATATTCGTCAGCTGCTTACACTTTACCGGGTTCACGCATAAGTCATTTGGACGCGTGTGCTCGCCAACAATCATGCCTTCGTAGACTTTGTCGCCTGGTACAACGAACAAATCCCCCCTGGGCTCAAGGTTAAACAAGCCGTAGGCGACCCCCTCCCCTGCTTCCGTTGAAATAAGGACTCCGTTTCTGCGGCTTTCGAACGGCCCCGTATATGGGCGGTAATCGCAAAAAAGATGATTTAACACCCCTGTTCCACGCGTTTCAGTCAAAAATTGGCAATTATACCCCACCAATCCACGCGACGGGCCCACAAACGTTATGCGTGTCCGTCCTGTTCCACACGGGCGCATATCCGTCATTTCGGCGCGACGACTGCTTAAAGATTCGACAACAGTACCGGAGTAATCATCATCCACATCAACATATATTTCTTCGTACGGCTCAAGTTTAGCCCCTGTATTTGGATCTATTTGAAACAAGACCTTCGGACGACTAATCGACAATTCAAACCCTTCTCGTCGCATTGTTTCTATTAAGACGCCAAGCTGCAGTTCCCCGCGACCGGCAACGATTAGGCTATCTTTGCGCTCTGACATTGTCACGGAAATTGCGATGTTGCCCTCGGCTTCGCGCATAAGGCGGTCATATATCATGCGGAACGTAACCTTTGACCCTTCACGCCCTGCAAGGGGAGAGTCATTCGCAGAAATTGTGATTGCCAACTTTGGAGGGTCCACCGGCTCAGCGGGGATTACAACGGATATCGCTGGGTCCATGATTGTATCCGCAACCGTGGCTTTCTCTAGCCCTGCGATTGCGACA
>JAISRQ010000045.1 GCA_031273545.1 Holosporales bacterium | reverse complement strand
ACAAAACACGAGGGGAAGCGTCCTATTTTCTGACACCATGCACGTGCTCTCTGGTGATCCCACCAATCTTGTCGATTAAGGAGGGGGCACTTATTTCGTTACACACGAAGGTACCTTTTTATAAACGAAGGCACCTTTTGAGGGCATTTTTGCGATTTGTTAACCAGTTGTTAGGCAGAATCAAAATTTTTATTCAAAATATGGGCTCACATGCTGTCGATCCTTCAATCTATTGATAGTCCATTCAGGGCATTGCTGCATACCTATGAGTTCGAGCAATTATCGCGTCAATCATAATACACTTTGCGCCGACATTAGCGATACTCAAAATTGAACATTGCAAAACACTTTAGTTGTAAATTATCAAATTGTGTCAACAAATCTCTTCAAAATCAAAACAAGTCACTGAATTGAATGTAAATTTTACACATTTGCCATACATCGAAACATCTCCAAATGGTACAATTCAGCGAAGAAATTTGATTGAGTACACAATGGCAACAAGTAAAGATATCAGTCCGAATAATGATACAAAACCAGCACATCAAGATGTATTATTTGAAAACGTTAAAGTTCGCAGAATGTGGCATGAAGAACAGTGGTATTACTCTGTGGTTGATGTTGTTGGGATACTTACAGAAAGTGAATATCAAACAGCAAGAAAATATTGGAATAAGTTAACAGAGCGCTTAAAAACTGAGGGGGTAGATCAGTTGGTGACAATTTGTCACCGACTGAAATTACCGTCTTCTGATGGAAAGTCTTATTTTACTGATTGTGCAAATACCAAAGGATTGCTTCGGATTATTCAGTCTATTCCCAGCAAAAAAGCTGAGCCCTTCAAGCAGTGGCTAGCAAAAGTTGGACATGAGCGTTTGCAAGAAATATCTGATCCAGCCCTAGCCGTTGATAGAGCGCGTGATTACTGGCAACAGCACGGCAGAAGCGAAAAATGGATTCAGCAACGCATGATGGGGCAAGAGACTCGCAATAAGCTGACTGATTACTGGAAGGATCATGAAATCAAAGAAGGAGAGGAGTTTGCGATATTAACCAACATCATTCACCAAGAGTGGACAGGATTATCCGTAAAGAATCACAAAGAATTAAAAGGGTTATCCACCCAGAACCTCAGGGACCACATGAGTGAAGAGGAATTGATATTTACAGCATTGGCAGAACTTTCCACTCGCAAAATTGCAGAAACAGAGAAGGCGACAGGGTTATCAGAAAATAAAGTTGCAGCGAAGAAGGGCGGAAATGTTGCGAAGAATGCGAGAGTTGATTTAGAGAAAGAAATAGGAAAAAAAGTTGTTTCTGATCATAGTTTTATTCCCAAGAAGCTGAAGTAGACCCACTTCCCAAAAGATCGCGAGATTTTTCGGCGTCCAAACATTCAGTCTGATCCTTTTTCTGGCCCGCAATCTTTGGGGACCACGGTAGAGAGTTGTGAATTTTTGTATCAACAAGATCTTAATTTTATTTGTAAAATTGTTTCTTTGATAATCAGCAGGAAGCATGGCTTCAAATAAAGTTCTGCCCCCAAATAATTGTTAAGAATAGGCTTAATTAATGTATATAATTTTCGTCACGCTAGCGAGGTTATTGGGGACGTCTATCTGTGATTAGTACATTCAAAGGTCCCCTAACACTTGCATCCGTTTTTGCAAACCCCCCCAATACTTGTCGTTTCGCACAATACAATTTTTTGAATGAAATAAAGGCAGACTTGTACGCAAGAATTCATGGCGCGAATTCATTTGGTGAGTAAGTTATAACCTTTGTAGCTTGCTATACTCACTCTCAGTCTTATTTCAATAATACATTAAAGAGTCATGGTTTTAGACAGTATCACGTTAATTAGCTTGCCAGACGCCACACTATTTATACCACTTGGCAATAAACTAAGGTTGCGCAAATCAAGGAACCCGTACCCAGCGGCGTCATCTTCGAAAAGGCCGAAGTCCGTCCTAGGCACGTTAAGTACGTTGTTGATGTATGTGAGCAAATCAGATGAAGACAGTGCCAAGATCTCGTCCCCTAAAACGAAATAGAATGTGTGTACACTACTAGTAAACCCTGCGCTTTTTAATTGAGAACACGCGTTTGATATTTGGTTGTTAGATGTATTATGTCCAACCATACGCAATGTGGTTATGCTTGTATTTAGAAAGGTGTTGGCTCCAGCGTAACCAACGGTAGCCCCAAAGGCATCTGACAACGTTAGGTCTTTTAACGATGGACATGATTCAAACGCTGAATACCCGGTCCTATCTAATTTTGGAAAGCAAGCAGAGGTTAAGTTTGCACAGTTCTTACATGCACCAGAGTCAACAAGTGTTACATTTGGAAAAGAAATTGATGTTAGATTAGGGTTATCCTTAAATGTTTCACCTTTTATATAATCAACGTCTTCAAATCCTATAAGCTCTTTAATTAATGTAGTGGGAGAAGTCGGGGACTGAAATGACTGCTGCCCAAATGTCCGCATCTTTATAGTCTCTAAGTGACTAGAGCACAAAAGATTACCGGTCGTTATAGCCGTTCGAATATCAGCACTTGTGGAACAGAAGTGAACAGACTTTAGCTTCGTTAAATTCGGATAATCGGCCAACGTCAGCCCGGTTGGAAAGTAATTACCCAGAATGATCAAGTGCTCAATATTATTGATTGATGAAGGGGCCGTATTCGACGTCAGTACAGTCAGCCCAGAAGGACGAGCTGCAATTGTTTTGAATACTTCAAATGATGAAGTTGATGCTGGTGTTGCGATTGGTGCAAAACCCAGATCAATGATCCCGGATATTGTTACATTAGGTTTAAATAATCCAATATCAGTTTTTTTAATAGCAAATACTTCATCAAGATATTTTTGAAAATCCTTGTTATATTTATTAATAAACTCATCTCCAATCGAAAATTTTAATGTTGTAACGGTTTTAGGAAAACCTGCATTTTTCAGGAGAGTACAAGTGTTCGCTATCCCATTTGAATAATCACTTGTAATTTTGTTTCCAACGAGGTTTAACGTGGATATGGATGTTCCTGTGAACGCACCAGAAGCAACGGTTTCAAGCGCATCTGACAACGTTATCTCAGATAGCTTCGGACAATTGTTGAAAGGGATAGTCAGACTACTGTGTATGGATAGCCCTATATTTACTACCTTGGGAAGATGAACAGATAGTAACTCTGGACAATTGCTAAATGCATACGCCTCTACTAACGTTGCTTCGGGAAGGGAAACCGACGTTAAGCTATCACACCTATCAAACATCGCACCCGCAAGATTTATTAAATTTGGGAGATATACAGATGTTAAATTTGTGCAACAATAGAATCCACACTTGTAGTAAGAAATGACAGCAGATGGTAGCGAAACTGATTCTAAACGGGTACATTCATAAAACAAACTCTGAGGGATCGCTACTAACTTAGGGAAGGAGACTGATGTTAAACGTGAACAACCGAAAAAAGCGAAATCTCCAGCAAATGCTAAGTTTTGAAAAGATACAGTTGCTAATGCACTGCAATACGCAAACGCCTCGCTCCCTATCGACCTCACATTCGTGAAAGAAGGGGATGTTAATGCAGTGCAAGATCTAAACGCACCATTCCCTATCGTTGTTACGTCCTCGAAACCTACAAGTTCTTTTAGAGTTGTGTTCGTATCCTTGTAAAACGCTCTGCTTTCGATTGTATCGCTTCCCCAGTTGATGATTTCGATGTATTTCAACTTTTTCGTGTTTTTTACAAGGTTTTGTACAGAAGTGCGCAATGCAGCGGTCATTTCGCCATCATACATGCGCAGCGTTTCAAGCTTGACGAGGCTCCCGTAATTCAGGCCCGTTGGTGCGTAATTGCCGACAATGACCATGTTCGTGAATTGCCCGAGCTTGGAAATCGTCTCTGCGGA